>CAVKAH010000007.1:0-37787 GCA_963654095.1 Oscillospiraceae bacterium | reverse complement strand
ACACTTATACGGTGATACGTGCAGATACCGGCGTGGGCAGACACTCTACTCGTCTATTTCTCAAGGCTTTTCCTACGGCCTAAACGACAGGCGAGCGGAGGCGGAAGCCCACGTTTTGCGTTTGGGTAGTTAAACCTTAATGTCTTATGCAGTACATCAGGGCTTTATGTACGCAAACGAACTATTGATGTATAACGAACAAATGGAAGCCCTTATCAGCGCAGCGTTGGCTGATGGGGTACTAACAGAGAAGGAAAAACAGATACTCTTCAAGAAAGCAGAATCTATGGGGATAGACCTTGATGAGTTCGAAATGGTGCTTGATGCTCGCCTTGTGGAGTTGAAAAAGAAGGAAGCTCGTGAGGCAGAACAGCATGAATTGGAAATGGAGAAAGCCAAAGCAGCACAAAAGTCTGCCCCTAAGTCTGATAAATATGGAGATGTAAGGAAATGTCCAGCTTGTGGAGCTATGGTTGAGTCATTCCAAACAAAGTGCCCAGAATGTGGGTATGAGTTCACAAACATAGAGGCAAACTCTACAACAAAGAAATTATTGAAAGCTCTGGAAGAGCTGGATAAACAAGCTGCTTCAAAAGAAGGAGAAAGAGGCTTACTTAGAGGTATAGCACATGCATTAAGTGATTCTCTAACGGCAAAGAAAGTACAGCTTATCAAAAATTTTCCGATTCCAAACACCAAAGAAGATTTGTTGGAGATGCTTAGTTTAAGCAATGCTAACTCTACAAATTCTACCGATTCAACAGACGCTATTACTTCAGCTTGGCAAGAAAAAACTAAACAACTTATTATTAAAGCAAAGATTTCCCTAAAAAACGATCCTGATTTGGAGTATATACTTTCTGAAATACAAAAAGAGAAAAAAAGGAGATTTAGAAAACAAATATTTCCTGTAGTTGGTTTAGTTACTATGCTTATTGTATGTATAATACTTGTTCTTATACTCGAAAAATGTAAATAAATGTATGGACATAGGACTTTCAAGTATAATCGTTGCTTCTATAACAGGAATTTCAAGCATCATAACAGCCATTATCTGGGGATATGTTCCAAGGAAAAGGAATGAAGAAATAAAAAGACTTCAAAAAGAGTTACTTGAAATCTACATTGGTGCTTATAACCTAAAAGTTGTTGAAGAAAGGCTTGAGGGAGAACTTGGAATTTCAAAGAGGGAAGCAAGACAAGATTTACAAATCTCCCCAAAACTACAAAAGAGCAATATAGAAAAGAGAATATCAATGCTACAATCTAAACTAAATTGATTATGGGACTATTCGGATTAGGAAGTAAAGGAAAGTCGGGCGGATTGATGAACGTAATTCGCTGCGACGAACAAGAGTACTTGGTGTGGAAATGGAGACCAGAAGAACAGACTGCCAACACCACATCGAGAGAGAACGCTATCAGATATGGTAGCAGTTTGAGAGTGAAGGATGGAGAAGTGGCAGTCTTTGTGTATAAGCAGAAAGACAGTGGAGTTATGCAAGACTTTATCGTCGGTCCATACGACGATACAATCAAGACGGCAAACTTTCCTGTTCTCAGCAGTATCGTGGGTTTGGCTTTCGGTGGAGAGTCGCCATTTCAAGCAGAAGTTTATTTCATTAATTTGGCTGGCATTATCCAGATTAAGTTCGCTGTACCATACTTTGATGTATACGACCCACGTTTCTTAGATTTTGCCGTACCTATGGCTGCACGAGGGAACATTACTTTCCAATTGGAAGATTACAAGGCATTCATTAAGTTGCACCGCTTGATTGATTTCGACTTAGAAACATTCAAGAACCAAGTGAAAGACGCTGTAAGGAAATATGTCAAGGGCTTTATCACAAACGTTCCGTCAGACTGCCAGATACCTGTATTGCAGATAGAACGCAAGGTGATGGATATTAGCGACATGATACAGCAAAAGCTGGCTCCTGTTTTTAGTGATGACTTCGGTGTGAAACTAAAACGCTTCGACCTTTCTGCTATAGAACCAGACAAAGAAAGCGAGGGCTACGAGGAGTTGCGTCGACTTACCGCTGGTCAACAAGCCAAGACTATTGAGGCGCAGACGGATATTAACATCAAGAATCTTCAGGATACTCAACGTATCAATGCTGAGAATATGGAAGAAACCATGCGCATACAACGCGAGGAAAGTCAGCGAGCACAGCGACTGCAAACGGAAACTAACTTCATTGGTGCTCATGCCCTTAATCAGCAAGCCGAAGTGCTCAAGACAGGAGCACAGAACCTTGGTCAGATGGGCAACATGAATATGAGTGGTAACGGCAGCGGAGGCATGAACCCTGCCGGAATTATGACAGGTATGGCTATGGGAGGAGCTATGGGACAGCAGATGGCTGGCATGATGAACCAAATGGGTAATGCCATGAATGGACAGATGAACACTCCACCACCTCCACCAAACATACAATACCATATCTCTGTAAACGGACAGCAAGCTGGTCCTTTCAACATGAGCCAACTACAACAATTGGTTCAACAAGGGCAGCTTACACCTCAAACATACGTTTGGAAACAAGGCATGGCTGGTTGGGAAATGGCAAGCAATGTGCCTGAACTTGGAAGTCTTTTCCAGAGTACTACGCCACCACCTCCTCCACCAATGCCATAAAAACAGAAGAAGATGAACGATTACAATTCATTTAGCACCATCGACCATCTCGTAGAGTTTGGCATGGGCATCGCCATTGCTCAACAAATGGTAAAGACAATGAACCATTGTATTGGTAATATGCAGATACCAGGGACAGGAAACGCCCTTACACAGGGCAAGACAGTTACACGATATCATGTGCTTGTAAACGACAATGTTGCTGGAGGGTTCTCCGAAGAAGAACTTGCAACATTGGCAAAAGCCAAGTCGCTTACCTCTGAGAGTATGGTTTGGAAACCAGGTATGAGCGGTTGGATGCAAGCAAAGAATGTACCCGAAGTACAAAAAATCATATTGTTGAACCCATAAATGAAGTATACCATGAAAATAGATTTAGTTAGAACTATAATAGCCATCGGTATAGGACTCCTAATAGGGTGGGGCTTCTATTCTATGGCGAAAGATACGACAGACGGTTTACCATTGGGTTACGTCATTGGCGTAGAGACTGCTCTTTTGGGTGTAGGCTTAGTGGGGATAGTATATGAGGAATATCCTCGTTCTGGTGTAATGATTAGAGCAACCTGTGCCTTGGGTGCATTGATACTGCTTGTGATGAATGCCATTTATTCATATACTGGACTTAATACATCCTTTTATATATTGAATGGTATCATCTCTCTCATCTTGCTCTTAACTATAAATGGAGTTTATAAAAGTAAACAATAAAAGGACTTATTATGATTAATACAGACAACAATTCTATCAGATTTACCTCCAAGACATTCCATTGGTGGCCGTTTAGTTTTTTCGACAGCCACTATCCTATGTTTTGGAGAGGTTTCGTGGAACAAGACAACATTACATTGACAGATGATAAGATTACAGTGTCATTTTCTAAAGACTGCAAGGGTGAGTTTAGCTTACCCATCAAGGATTTGGAATACTGTATCAATGAAAAGAAAATTTTCAGTTGGAGACTGCCTCGGTTCTGTATGGGTAACACCAGAGTATCTATCGGTATTGGAGAAGAAGATCGTTGTTGGAAAGGTGGAAACGTTTCTTATGACAGATTCTATATAGACTTTGACGAGTTCTCCGCATTCATTGATGCACTTGAAGCCAAAAAGCCCATCTGTTTTTCCGAAGAATCAGAAATGATAAAGACAAGAGCACGTTGGTATCGTATCGACAAGTTGCTTAGTGGAAACAGAAATACCCTTTGGATGAATGATAAACATATCATATCATCAGAAAGAATTAGTTGGGGATGGTGCGTAAGGACTAAAGAAATCAAGTATTTCTTTACACGAGGAGTTATCCATAACAACTTATACGTTGGTTCTGAGAAGAATATTCGTATCAGTAATGTTACAAATGAAGATGTAAAAACAGCTCGTAAGTTTATAAAGTTGCATGGTGGAAATATTGCAGATGATACAGCAGAAAACTACCATGATAGTTGGACACCTAAGGTGATATTCAGCCCATCATTGTGGTTTACCCATTCTTCAATAGGTTTTACAGACAATGGCGTTGTCTATCATCAGAAAACATTCAAAACCAATGATGATATCTTCTTGCCATACGACAAGATAAATATGGCTATCTATGAGAGCAAATGGTATTGGCTTTTTACGAACTACTTTTCTATTTATGGAGAGCAGAACATAATCCCCGTAAAACGCTTTTCAAAAAAGGCCGTTGATGAAATAAGAAATAAGCTTGAAGCAGCTGGAGTTAAAAAGATTGAAGGAAAAGCGTATGCTCCATCATATCATACTTCTTGGTTCGGTATATTACTGAGCATTGTTACCCTGTCTTTATACCATTGGCTTGTGGTTGCTACAAAGATATTCCAAAAACGAAATACTCTAATTCTTGGTGAAGATAGAATTGCTTGGAATGGTAAGATTTACGGCTTTACTAAATTCCGAGATGGCTATCATAGAGAAATCCTTAAAAATTTATCTACGCTAGTATTAGAAGGAAAAGACATTAAGGATGTCGTATATATCAAGAAACATTGGTATAATATATGGGGACATCTGTTTATCTTGGCGCATCCATTTAATATTAGATGGTGGAATGACGAAGCTGGCGACAATCAGCGTTCAGTTGATTATGACTTGGAAATAACAAAAATATGGTCATGGAATGTGAGAAAAATTACTTCGTATATCAAAGAGAAGGGATTTACATCTGCAGACAAGGAAGACCATCGTTATTACAAGAAATGGTGTAAGCATTACATGAAGAAAAAATACAAATAGAAGAATACAAGGAAGAAGCATTACTTCCTGTCAAAACTCTTTTCAAGGGTCAGAGGGACAGCTACCTCTGACCCTAATTGTTTATAATAGCCTAATCCTTTCTTCAATTACAACGATACCAGAAGGACTGAAATCTTGTGAGAAATGTCTGCCCTGATTTATATTACTTTTAGATGTATTATTGAATGGCAAATGTATTAAAATAGAACTTTTTTGCTTGTTTTGGTTTAAAATAGTAATGAATATACTAAAAAAGTAGACAAAAGTTTTGCATATTTATGAAGATGTGTTAATTTTGCAAATACAAACACGAATAAAAGGTAAAAGATAAAAGGAATAAATAATAAGGTATAAGGGAACGGGGAAATCGTTTGTTTTGATATTGCTATTAAAAAGATAATTGTCTCGACAACCTTATAGTACAATACAAGCAAAGTAATAAATTCAATTAATAACTATTTAAAGAAAGGATTTCACATGAAGAAAATCTTTACTCTATTGTTTTGCGTTATGGCAACGCTTTCTGCTATGGCAGGAACATCATTCAAAGTAACAAACCCGATGTCGGTTGTGGACAACACTCAGGAGGAGTGTGTGTTCATGGATCAGACCGTTGAACTTATCCAGAACGATGATGAGACATGGAGTCTCAAGTTTTATGAGTTCCAGTCGGATAAATATTTTATTGGCGATATCACGTTTGATGGTATTACCGTAAAAGACCTTGGCTACTATGTTTATTCCCTTCAGTGTAACGAAGCTACGGGAAAGGTTACAGATGAGACAAGTCCATATTATGGTAAGACACTCGTTTTGCAGTTGGTAGGTCAGCTTTCACCAAAAGGATATGGAGAGCAGGCTTTCACGTTTGAGATGTTCTGCGATGAAGATGAGGATTGCTTCTTCTCAGGTTATTTCTCTCCAGATGCAGGTTCTGTAGATGGTATCATAGCTCCTGTATATTTTAAAGGAACGTCAGCATCGGGTGCTGTTAACTCGGGAGAGGCTATCCTTGGTGTACTCAACGAAGAAGACGGCTCAGTTACATTTGCTATCGAAGGACTCTTAAACGTTAAGAGCGATGAAGAGTATAGTGATATCTCAATCAAAGGACTTGAAATGATGCCTGCCGAAGATATGGACGGTGTTTACACACTTAAAGCAGAGAACGTGACAGCTACCGACGAGGACAATACATCATATACGGTAAAGAGTCTTGAGGTAACACTCGTTTCAAACGCTGGTCCAGCAGTTGGCGATGATGACATGGGCGACGACGACATGGGCTTTGGCGGTGATGACGATATGGGCACAGGTGGCGACGAAATGGAAGAGTGGACTATATCAGGAAAGCTCGTCTTCGTAGACCCAACAACATCAGAAGAGTTTACTTATGAGATTTCTTCCGACGAGGAAATCCTTGCTTCAGTAAAGGGCGTAAATGCAAGTGCTAACAGCGCAGCAGAATACTTCTCTCTGAATGGTGCAAAGCTATCAGGTGCAGCAAAGGGTATTAACATTGTGCGCATTAACGGCAAGACTGTAAAGGCTCTTGTAAAGTAAGCAGCAAACACACATAATGGGATTAACAAATAATTATAACTAATAAGTCAAGACAGGCTCTGCCTACTTCCGAATAGAAGAGGGCAGAGCTTGTTTTGTGTATAAAAAACAACTTTAACATGCGAAATAGAATTCTAAGCTTCGCACTCGCTGCATTGTCGCTCCTGCCTGGAGTAAACCAGACGGCAGATGCCCAACGGTTACAGTCGGCAAAGAAGCCAGTATTCGTTGATGGCAAAGTGCGCGTTATGCTGCAGCCCGACATTGCAAATAGGCTTAGCAATGCTGTGTTGCCATCAGGAAAGGCTAAGGTAAAGGCGGCTTATGTGAAGACAGGCTTCACCCCATTCGATAGGGTAAGTCAGCAGGTATCCGCAGTGAAGATGACTCGTGTATTCCCTTATGCAGGGAAAAATGAGGAGCGCCACAAGAAGGAAGGTCTCGACCTGTGGTATGACATCTCCTACACCGCTGATGGTATGACACCGCTTCAAGTGAGAAACCTCTACAAGGCAGTGCCAGGAGTGCAATATGCACAACGCGTAGTGAACTACCACATTGATGGCAATCCTACCTATAGGGTAGCTACGCAAGAGGAGTTGGCTAAGGCTGCCAAGACGGCAGTGTCAATGCCGTTTAATGATCCATTGCTGTCAAGTCAGTGGCATTACTATAACGATGGTTCCCTTACGGGTTCCCTTGCTGGAGCTGACATAAACGTTTTTCCTGCATGGAACAATGGTTTTACAGGTTCTAAGGACGTCGTAGTGGCAATTGTCGACGGAGGATTTCAGATTGACCACCCCGATCTAAAGGATAACCTTTGGATAAATACCGCTGAGCTAAATGGTAAGGCTGGTGTTGACGATGACGGCGACGGATACGTAGATGATATTTATGGATACAACTTTGTAGTGAACTCCTCAAGTATCAATTCGCATCAGCACGGAACGCACGTGGCAGGAACGGTTGGTGCAACCAATAACAACGGCATCGGAGTGTCGGGAGTAGCAGGAGGTTCTGATGGTACTGGTGGTGTAAAGATGATGGTATGCCAGGTTTTCGACTCCAATGCCAGTGAGTCGGTAGATGCCAACTATGCTGAGGCGCTAGTCTATGCGGCAGACCATGGTGCAAGCATTGCCCAGTGTTCTTGGGGATCTGCTGAGGCAGATTATGAAGATCTGTCTATTTCGAAGGCTGTACGCTATTTCACCAAATATGGCGGTGGCGACAAGATGAACGGCGGACTATGTATCTTCGCTACAGGTAATACATCGAGTGAGGGCAACTACTATCCTGGATGTATGGATGAGGTGGTGGCAGTGGCAGCATCTACTCCTATGGGAACAGCAGCCACATACTCTTCTTATGGAACATGGGTAGATGTAACAGCCCCTGGAGGTTATTCCGAGGCAGGTGAGAAATACGAGGTGCTTAGCACACTCCCTAATAGTTCATACGGATATATGGAAGGTACGTCGATGGCATGTCCTCATGTGTCGGGAGTTGCAGCCCTTATACTGTCAAAATATGGTAATAAGAATTTCTCAAACGAGACTTTGCGCACATTACTCACATCGTCTGTAAATCGTCTGTATTATACCGACGAGGAATATGTAGGTAAGTTTGGTTCTGGAGTTATCGATGCTTATAAGGCTTTGCAAGGTAGTGAGACGAGCGTACCAAGTGCAGTAACCGACCTTACTGTTATAGCTTCTCATAACTACGTTACACTTCAATGGACAATTCCTGAGTCGGATGAGAAATCAGTAGACCATCATGTGGTTTACTACAGCAAGAGTCCGATAACATCAGATACCGACTTGTCAACACTCGACCGTAAGTCTATAGATACTAAATACTATAATTGCGGAGACCATATGGAGGCAGAACTTGAAGGATTGGAGGCTATGACGAAATACTACTTCACCATCGTTGCATATAACAGATGGGGTAAGTCGTCTGCCATGTCGCCAGTAGTAGAGGCAACCACCAATGAAGGTCCTACGGCAAAACTCAGTACCAATTCTTTAAGTATGCTTGTTGATGCCGAGAGTTCACCTACGGCAACAGTAAGATTTAGAGTACAGAACACAGGAAAGGGTATTCTCAAATATAGCTTCACCACAGGTACACAGTCTGCAGTGATGTCAGCAAGTTCAACTACAGCAAAGCCAGCTCCAGGTCGTATGACTCCATTTGCTGGAAAACTATCGGCAGAGGCAAATAGTACCACTTCTTATCCTGTTGTAACAGCCGACTATCAGGTGGCAGACTATCCCGACACGTTGCGTTATAGCAAGTCGTTGAAGGCATATATAGGAGAGAACGACACGGAAATGCCTAATGCCATGGCGCAGTATTTCTATGTAGACCCTGCTAAATACCCTAATGGCTTCAACCTTACCGACCTTTATTTCCAAGGACAGTATGGTAAAAACCCTGTTCTAGAGATATACGACGGTTCACGTTCTATCTCCACAGCCTCGTTGCTTACCACTGTGAGCTACACCGACTGGGCATACAACCAGTATCTGCCACTTACGGAGCAGCAGTTCTTCGCTCCAGGCAAGAGCTTTTGGATTGTTGCAAAGTTCCCAGCTGGAGTACAACGTCCTTTGGCGGTAGGACTATCCAATACCGACGGAATACAGAACTACAGTTTCTATAGTTCCGACAACGGCGAGACATGGACACAACTATCAGAGGTACTCAAAGGCTCAAGCTTTGAGAGTACTGCAGACCAGCTTACATGGGCAGTATTTGCGATAAGCAAGAACCCTAATTGGAGCTCAGTCCTTAGTACCGATCCCGCAGAGGGAGAAGTGGAAGCAGGAAAGTCAAAGACCGTGAAACTATCCAACGACGGACAGCCGCTTGTGAATGGTACATACAAGATGAAACTCCATCTCAAGACAAACGAGGCAAAGACAACCGACAACACTATAGCCGTAACCATGACGGTAAGTGGCAACAAACCTGTTGTAACGAGTAAGCAGCTCATAGACTTCGGTAGTCTGTTGGTTGGTCAAGAGTCAACCTATAGTATACAGATAGCCAACACAGGCTTTGGAGCATTCGCTACAAAGGGTGGTAGCTTCTATACATATAATGGTACAATGGCATGCACAAGCGATCAGTTCCAACTCGACCAAGTGCTTAAGTCTATCCCTGCACGCTCAAGTCGTAACCTAAACGTTACGTTTAAGCCTACTAAGGCAGGCAACTTCAGCGGAACAGTAACGCTAACTGACAAGAACGGACAGAAATTATCGTTCACCGTATGTGGTACAGCTATAGACCCAGCAAAGCTCAAGACGACACAGACCGACTACTCTCTTGGTGATCTTGAAGTAGGAGGAGAGGAGAAGACAGCTGTGATAAGCATTACTAACGAAGGAAAATATCCTTTGCAGTATGTATTCCCAAAATTCTCCGACAAGAACATAGAGGGTTCGTCGAAGGGACACCGCTATGGATATACATACCAAACCAACGTGGACGGAGCCAACGATATTGCTTATGAAAGTGTACCAGAGCTTGATGATGAAGTAGACATAACATCTCAGTTCGGTGACCTCTCATGGCAGTCGGGTGCAGTACCTCTCGGTTTCAAGTTCCCATTCTATGGCAAGGACTATCAGGAGGTTTATATCAACTCACGCGGTGCTGTGCAGATGGAGAGATGCCAGACCGTTACTATTGGAGCCTTTGTGCCAGAACCAAGTTCTGTGAAAGGACTCGGCTATATCTCAGGTTATGCCAACAATGGCTATGGTGGTAATATGGATATGCTACCAAACTCGAAGGTAAGCTACGGACATAAGGATGGCAAGTTCTATGTTGTCTATAAGGATGTTCAGGTGCAAGGCATCGACGGAACATATACTACGATGAGCATGCACATGGTTCTCGATGCACAAGGCAACACCACTATATATTATGATGACTACGATCCTGCCGCAATGCGCGACAGTGGTATACTAAACTACATTGGTATATGCGACATAGAAAGCGCAGATCCGATGACTGTAACCGTTGCAGACTTGGCTCGCAGTGGTGATACCTTCTACTCAAAGCTTACTAGCGGTAGCGTGGTGAAGATTGTAGCTCCTGGCAAGTCGATGATTACAGGCATCTCCAGTGCCGATGGATATGTAGGAATAGGCGAGACGAAGGACATTACTCTTACGGCAAAAGCCAACGAGAGTCTCTTTGCAGGTGAGCTGACCAACCATATCATCATGCTTACCAACGACCCAGTTGCCTCAAGTAACGTATTCAACATCTCGGCAAACATAACAGGCGACAAGTTCGTGGCAGATGCCGTAATCGATTCTACTAAGATAGACTTCGGTAAAGTGTTCAGAACATCTACTCAACATCGTACTATGCGTGTGCTCAACAACGGAACGAAGGCGGTGGAAGTAAGTTCTATAGCTCTAAAAAATGGTTCTGTTACCATAGCAGACGACATCAAGGCAGGTTTCACAGTGAAACCTAACGAGAGCAAGGACATTCGTGTGGTTCTGCCAACGGAGACGAGCGGAGTGATTAGCGACGTGATAACGGTAACTTATTCTGATGCTACAACAACAGAAGTTCCTGTTTCTGCAGAGATTATCGGAGTGCCAGTGGCTGCCGTAACACCAGCAGAGGCTACATTCTCTACACCTTATGGTGAAGATGTATCAACATCGTTCACTATTGCCAATAATGGTGATGAGCCAATGACGGCAAGTACGAATGCAGACTTCTGGTATGGCTTGTCAAATCCTGTAGACGACAGTCAGTCAACTATAAGATATACCTACAAAACTAGTCAGGATTATCAGGATGTAAAATACAATTGGGTGGACATTCTCAGCGACTACGATGAGCATTGCAACCTGTCGTATTACTACGATAAGACGGATTACAAAGAAGTAACCCTTCCTTTCGAGTTCCCATTCTATGGCAAGAAATACACCAAGATGTATCTCTACGATAGTGGTTTTATACAGTTTACTACTCCTAAGGAAGACTACAAGATGTTCCCAGAACCACCTGTAACACTTCCAGACGGAGAAACCTTCTATCGCAATATCATAGCTCCGTTGTGGGGTAATCATTCGATGAATACAGGTACTACAGATGGTGTTTTCTATAAAGCATACGATGACCACGCTGTGGTAACGTTCAAGAACTTCGGAAACTCCGTTATGTCGGGCTTTAACTTCCAGTGTATCCTCTACAAAGATGGTTCATACAAGTTTATGTATCAGCTTGACGAAGACGGTATGTTGAATGGTATCTATGGTTTAGCAGGAGCTCAGGACGAGAATGCCAAGAGAGGCTTCGTAATACCAAGTATGTATATCAACCCAGGAACGGCGGTAGAGGTGATGCCAGAGTATGATTACGTTATCGCTCCGGGAAGTAGCGTAGACCTCGGTGTGGTACTCAAGGCAGACAAGATTGCCGATACCTACGAGAATAACCTAACGCTAAAGACCAACGACCCGAAGAATGAGGAGATAAACATACCAGTTGTCCTCACCACAACGGGCGAGGCAGTTCCTGTTATTCCTGAAAAACTTTCTGTTAAGCAAGTTTATGACAACGAGTACTATATGCCGGCGCAGATTGACTTCACCGTTTCCAATAACGGACATAAGGCATTCACGATAACCGACATATCGTCAGACCTTCTTGAGATGGACGATAATTATTCATACAATGCCCAGCTCATGATATATAGCAGTAATGGCGACAGCGACGACCCTAATCCTGGTCCATTGTCGGAAGACGGCAGTAGCTATTCATGGAATACCTATTGGCCAGGACAAAGCGACCCTATTGTAGTAGGCGAGGAACCTGTTAAGATGAAACTCCTATATCTCAATGTGGCTTCACCCGTTACGGTGAACGACAAACTCAAGTTTGACATCGAGGGACAGGGTTCGCACATCGCAGATGTTAGCATTGCCATTACCGATGCCCCTAAGATGACCTTCAGCAACGACTCTATTATAATAGAAAATGTTGATAGAGATTACACGGGAAGTAAGACGATAACGATTGCTAACAACGGAAAATATCAACTTGATTATACCCTTTCGCTTGACCCAGCAGGTAACGATGCGGCAGAAGATGAGGGAGGCGACTACGATTGGGGTATCGGTGGACTGTCTGCCAAGGTGATTAGCAATACAACATTCGCAGAAAGCGACTCACTGAAGAGTATGTTTAAGATGCATATGGATAGCTTCATCGATGCAAAATCAATGAAGAAACTGGCAAAAGTACGTAAGGATGACGCATACATCTGGGATGATCCAATCCCTGGAAACTCTAGCACACCAGATGCGCCAGAGCATACTAATGCCTTGTATTATCCAATTATGCAGCCCGTAGCTAACGCAAAGGTAGCTGTGATGGGTACAGGTTCGGATCATCTCGACGAGAATTTCTATGCAGCAACACGCTACACCGCTCCTGCTGAGGGCTTCAATCTGTCGCACGTGTTCTTTGTTGGCACTGTAGGACCTCTACAGAATGTTGATGTAGAAGGTAGCGTAGTACTTGGCGACAATGTAGCTTCAAAGAACGTTATCGCCACAGGCAAGCTGCGTATTGAGAGCGATGAGATGGAAAAAGGTGGCTATTACGGCACGCCAAGAACTCTGAAGTTCGACAATCCTGTATACATCAATCCGGGCGAGACGTTCTATATCGTACTCAAATATCCAGCAGGCTATATGGGTAATGCCCTTATGGTGTCGAAAGACGGCGACCTCGTAGACAACCGCTATATGGCATACCTTGAGGATATGGGTGGATGGATAGACATAGAGAGTGCTATCAACTCTTCTTATGGATATGGTTCGTTTGGTTATTTCATGACTGCCCTTGAGGAACAGCCAGGAAAACCATGGATACAACTATCTGCTGACACTAAGACAGATAACACTATCGCAGTGGGCGAGTCGGCAGATATGAAGATTGACCTTAACGCTACTTCGGCTTATTATGACCACGGCAACAAGGCAACAATCGTGGTTAGGTCTAACGACCCATCGAAACGTGTTTACAATTATCACGTTTATCTGAACCGTAATGGTGCTCCAACCGTTACCGCTCCTAAGTCTACCACTACCGTGGCACAGGGCGGCACAGCCACAGTAAAGCTTAACGTTGCTGACCTTGATGGTGATGCCTTTACCGTAAGCGTTTCTGACGATGCCAATGTGGCAAGCATAGAGACTGTAATCAACGGCGATGGTACAACAGATGGCGTTACTCTCGACAACGGATTGGTAAGCGTAGCAGCTGGCAAGTCGCTAGCTCTCGGTGTGAAACTTGCTCCTGACTTCAGCGTGCCAGCAGGACTCGCAACCTTTAAGGTTACTGCCACCGATCAGAATGGTAACTCAGCTGATACGGATGTTACCTATAACGTTGAGGCTACCAATCGAGGGCCTGTATACAAGGGCGCAGATGAGTATGAGTTGGGCGTAGGAGAATTGTCTACAGAATATGCGTGGACATCATTGTTCTCTGACCCTGAGGGCGACGAAATGACATTCAACGTATATGTTATGAACCCAGAAGCAGCAACGATATATAAGTCTGACAATGGCTTTGTAATAGCTGCTAAGAAGGTTGCTGATACAGAACTCGTGCTCGTTGCTACCGACAGCAATGGTGCTTCTACCAAGGTGAATAAACCTTTCAAGGTTACATCATCCACAGCAATAGGTGGTGCGACGGTAGACAACGCAGGTATGACGGTGGATTATGATGGTTCTAAGGTAGCCGTAACAGTAGGCGAATACATGACAGATGCGACCTTCTATCTGTTTGACACTACAGGTAAGCAGATGGATAAGTTAGTTGCAGGTAATGTTTCTGCAGGACAGACCGTTACATTCACCTCTTGCAACTTGCCACAGGGTGTATACACCGTTCTCGTAAACGGCAACGGAAAGACACAGGCTGTGAAGTTTGCTGTTAAGTAATGCGTATCATATTTGTTTGATAGCATATATAACGTAAAAGACGCTCCGCTATCCTTCTATTGGGATGTCGGGGCGTCTTTGTTTATTAAGTGGGTGTTTACATATTCTGAAGGTATGGCTTACGATGGCTAAAGATATACTTACTGATGCTTAATGATAGTGTTTACAATGTCGAATTAGAGCCTTGAGAC
This sequence comes from Oscillospiraceae bacterium, assembly GCA_963654095.1. Classification (GTDB taxonomy): domain Bacteria; phylum Bacteroidota; class Bacteroidia; order Bacteroidales; family Bacteroidaceae; genus Prevotella. The sequence goes on along the minus strand of CAVKAH010000007.1, from coordinate 23,131 downwards.
GATTACATATTATAAGTACGTATTTCCATAAATGTATGTTAAATTTGCTCTTGTTTGTATATATAATATTTTTTTTGTACTTTAGCACCGAATTTACTGAACCAATAATGGCGTTTGGAGTAGGCTTGGCAAATTCCGGACGTCAACTATAAACAACAGATAACAAATGAAACATCTAAATATCTTGGCTGTAGCAATGCTTCTTGCTTGTTGCGCAAATGTAAAAGCCGAGACAAAGAAGCTCAGCATCACACTCTCAAATCCGCTTAAAGTGAAACGTGCGGATGTGCCAGTGGTAATATCGTTGAAGGACATTGCGTTCAATGTTGTTGATGCAGTGGTGAAAGACAACGATAGGGAAGTACCCTCGCAGATTGATGACCTCAACCGCGACTTGCGCAACGATGAACTTGCCTTTGTGATAGACATGGAGGCGAGGGAGAAAAAGACACTCGCAATAGAATTATATTCGGAGAAACAGGCTGAGCGCAACTATCCTCGCCGTACGTATGGTGATTTGATAGTGAGAGATTCTAAGACAAAAAAGAAAAACAAGTTCCCAGGATACGTTCATTCTCTCTCTGCTCCAGAGGGCGTAGACGTATTCCACATGGTGCATCACCATGGAGCTGACTTCGAATCAGAACTAACTGCCTATAGGGTTTATTTCGATGAGAGACAGACCTATGACCTTTATGGTAAATACAAAAAACAACTCGAGCTGGAGACAAGTCAGTTCTATCCCGATGATGAACAGCTTGCTGCTGGGTATGGAGATGATGTGTTATGGGCAGGACAGACGGTAGGTCTTGGTGCTTTGCGTGGTTGGAATGGACAGAATCCTACAATGGTAAGCCCTGTTAAGTCGAGGGGACAGCGTATGGTAACAAGCGGTCCAGTGAGGACAATAGTAGAGTTAACCGACGAAGGCTGGCAACTTGGTGGACAGACATTCAACTTGCGACAGAACGTGATAATATATGCAGGACATCGCGACTGTGAGATTCAGGTGTTTCAAGATACACCAGCACAAGGTGTTGAGTTTGCCACAGGCGTTATAAACCTCAACGATAAGATGTTCTCCGACCATAAGGGACTTGTAGGCGATTGGGGTGGTAACTGGCCTAATGGTGCAAAGGACTCAATAGCAGGAAAGCCGAAAATCGTAGTTGGGCTTGCTGTTAACGTGCCAGAAAAATATGTAATCAGTGAACCAACAAACCAGAAAGACCAATATTTATATACCCTTGGTATGAAAGGAGAACAGACAATGAAGTATTATATGTCGTTCACCTGCGACAAGGAAACCTTTGGTTTTAAAGATTCAAAAGCATGGTTTGAATGGATGAAACAATGGAAGAAAGAAATAGATAATTCTATAAAGGTCGAGATAGAAGAATAATATTTAAGTTTAATGAATATTTTGTCTCCATTTGTATGTAGTGATTAATACTGTCGGTACGTATAAATAGGAAAGAAAGTATTAATCCTAAAAACAGACAAGATGAAAGATTTTCTGAAGAATGTTAGTGCAACGGTAGTTGGTATATTTGTTTTTACCATATTGGTAGGAGCACTTACAGTGATGAGCATTATAGGAATGGTAGCATCTGACAGCTCGTCAAAGGACGTGTCGGATAATACCGTCTTTGTGATTAACCTAGAAGGACAACTCGAAGAACGCTCTGTTGACAACCCGTTCTCGCAGGTAATGGGTGGTGCTACATCCCAGATTGGTCTTGATGACCTGCTCAACGGAATAAAGAAAGCTAAGGAAAACGATAAAATAAAAGGTATATATATTGAGGCAGGAGCCTTTGTTCCAGATTCATACGCATCACTACAGGCTGTAAGAAAGGCTTTGGAAGATTTCAAGAAGAGTGGCAAGTGGATAATAGCATACGGTGATGTATATACGCAGGCTACATATTATCTTGCTTCAGTGGCAAACAAAGTATATCTAAACCCAAGCGGACAGATTGACTGGCACGGTATTGCTTCGCAGTCGATGTATCTGAAAGACGCTCTCGCAAAGTTCGGCGTGAAGATGCAGGTAGTAAAAGTGGGAGCATACAAGAGTGCTACGGAGATGTTTACAGGCGACAAAATGAGTGATGCCAACCGTGAGCAGGTAACAGCATTCCTCACTGGAACTTGGCAAAACGTATGCAAAGATGTTGCTGAGAGCCGTCATGTAACAGTGGAACAGCTAAATGCCTATGCAGACAACCTTATTACTTTTGCTGACCAGAAGGACTATCTCAAGATGAAACTCGTGGACAAGTTGCTTTATCACGACCAGTTGAAGGCAGAGGTAAAGGCACTTATGAAGCTCGACTCTGATGATGACTATAATACAGTAGGTATAGCAGGCATGAAAAATGTGCCAGAAGGAAAGGCTGATGGTGAAGAGATAGCTGTATATTATGCATATGGAGATATCGTTGACGGCGTGTCTGGAGTAATGTCGCAAGGTGCTTCAGTAATCGACGGAAATACTGTGAGCAAGGATTTGGAAGACCTTGCTGACGATGATGACGTGAAAGCTGTGGTGATAAGAATAAACTCTGGTGGTGGTAGCGCATACGCTTCAGAGCAGATGTGGAGAGCCATTCAGTTGCTTAAGGCTAAGAAACCTGTCGTTGTTTCTATGGGGGGAATGGCAGCATCAGGTGGATACTATATGAGTTGCTCTGCAAACTGGATAGTGGCAGAGCCGACAACACTTACTGGAAGTATAGGTATATTCGGTATGTTCCCAGATATGAGCGGACTGATAACACAGAAACTCGGTGTGAAGTTTGATGAAGTGAAGACAAACAAGAATAGTGCATTCGGTACTACGGCACGTCCTTTCTCAGAAGAAGAAATGTCTTATCTATCAACATATATAGACAGAGGATACAAACTGTTCCGTCAGCGTGTGGCAGATGGTAGACACATGAGTACTGCTGATGTAGAGAAGATAGCGCAAGGACATGTTTGGCTTGGACAAGATGCTCTTAAGATAAAACTCGTGGACCAGCTTGGTGGACTTGATGATGCAGTGGCAAAGGCTGCAAAGTTGGCAAAAGTGGATGAGTATTATACAAACGCTTATCCAGCAAAGGCAGACTGGTTTGATCAATTGACTAATACTCTTTCATCCGACAGTTATATTGATAACCAGATGCGTGCGGCTATGGGAGAATACTACTCTACATTTATGCTGCTGAAAAACATTAATCAGCAGTCGGCAATTCAGGCACGTATACCTTTTATTATTAATTTGAATTAAAACGAATATGACAATATGAAGATGTGAAGATATGAAGATATGTGGTAAGCAATACTCTTCATTCTTCAAAACTTCATACATCATTATAATATGGAAGGCGATTTCATAAAGATAAACGAATGGCTCCTGCCGCTTAGTTGGCTATACGGCTGTGGCGTGAGGTTGCGCAATCAGATGTTTGAATTAGGCATACTGAAAAGCAGGACCTTCGATATTCCTGTCATTTCGGTGGGCAACATCACTGTGGGCGGCTCTGGTAAGACTCCACACGTGGAATATCTGATAAAAATGCTTAGCGACAAGGTGAAAGTTGCCGTGTTAAGCCGTGGGTACAAAAGGAAAACACACGGATATGTGCTTGCTGGAAAAGATACTACTATGACAGAAATAGGCGACGAGCCGTATCAAATGAAACGCAAATTCCAGAACATCTATGTTGCAGTAGATAAGAACCGTTGTCACGGAATAGACCAGATAACAGGAAATAAAGAGACTTCCGACACGGATGTGATATTGCTCGACGATGCTTTCCAGCATAGGTATGTAAAGCCAGGGATAAACATTCTGCTCGTTGACTATCATCGTCTTATAATGTACGACAAGCTTCTTCCTGCAGGAAGACTTAGAGAACCAGAAAGCGGAAAGGCGAGGGCTGACATCGTTATCGTAACGAAATGTCCAAGAAATCTTAAGCCAATGGAGTTCAGAGTGATAACAAAGACGATGAACTTATATCCTTATCAAAAGCTTTTCTTTACTACGCTTAAGTATGATGACCTAAAACCCGTGTATTGCGGACTCGATAGAAAACTGTCTTCGATAACCCAAGATACACATGTGTTACTACTTACGGGGATAGCATCGCCAAGGCAGATGATAGTAGACCTTGAGCCGTTTACAAAGAATATCGTACCTTTAACTTTTGCAGATCATCATCAGTTTACAGCCTCCGATATTGAGCGCATAAACAAGATGTATGCAGAGATGGAAGGGGAAGACAAGATAATAATTACAACAGAGAAAGATAATGCCCGATTGTTTGGCATGAAAGGACTGAGCGACGAGGTGCGACAGCATATGTTCGTATTGCCTGTGTCGGTAGACTTTATGCTTGAACAAGAGGAAGAGTTTAAAGAAAAAATTATAGGCTATGTACGAAAAAATTCAAGAAACAGCATCCTGGCTAAAACAAAGGATGACAACAAGTCCGAAAACAGCAATAATTCTGGGCACAGGCCTCGGACAATTAGCTTCAGAAATAACTGATAGTTATGAGTATTCTTACAAGGATATTCCTAATTTCCCTGTATCAACAGTAGAAGGACATGCAGGAAAGCTAATCTTCGGTAAACTGGGAGGTGTGGATATCATGGCTATGGAGGGTCGCTTCCATTACTATGAAGGCTATTCAATGAAGGAGGTTACATTTCCTATTCGTGTGATGTATGAACTAGGTATAACTACCTTGTTCGTATCTAACGCTTCGGGTGGCATGAACCCAGACTTCAAGATTGGCGACCTGATGATTATCACAGACCATATCAATTTCTTCCCAGAGCATCCGCTACGTGGAAAGAATTTCCCTACAGGTCCTCGTTTTCCAGATATGCACGAGACTTATAACCATGCGCTTATAGCAGAGGCAGATGCTATTGCAAAGGAGAAAGGCATACGTGTTGTACATGGAGTTTACATGGGAGTGCAGGGCCCAACCTTTGAAACACCAGCAGAATATAAAATGTATCACCGCATGGGAGCAGACGCAGTTGGTATGAGCACCGTGCCAGAAGTTATCGTGGCACACCATTGTGGTATAAAAACTTTCGGAATAAGTATCATTACAGACCTCGGACTTGAAGACACACCAGTAGAGGTGAGCCATGAAGAGGTGCAGGTTGCAGCAAACAACGCACAGCCACTCATGACAGAAATCATGAGAGAGATGATACGCAGAGCATAAGAAATTTAATTTTGAACATGTAAATTGAGTGGGGCGGATAGCGAAAACTATCCACTCCACTCGTGTACATTATATTATATATACATACAGAATGACAGATATAGCTAAACTCGGTGAGTTTGGTCTCATCCACAGACTTACAGATGATATAAAGATAAAAAACTCTTCTACCATAAAAGGTGTGGGCGATGATTGTGCTGTGATGCATTATCCCGACAAGGAAGTGCTCATGACAACGGATATGCTTATGGAGGGTGTGCATTTTGACCTTACATACATAGACCTGCAACACCTTGGATATAAGTCGGCAATGGTTAACATAAGCGATGTTATTGCTATGGGTGGAACTCCGAGGCAGATGACCGTGAGCATGGCTCTAAGTAAGAGATTTTCCGTTGAAGATATGGAAATGTTTTACAGCGGACTGCGTATGGCATGCGATAAATATGACATAGATATCGTTGGCGGAGACACTACATCGTCATATACTGGTATGGCGATAAGCATTACATGTATAGGCGAAGTGGCTAAAGACGATATCATCTACAGAAACGGAGCAAAGGAAACTGACTTAATCTGTGTGTCTGGAGATTTAGGAGCTGCTTATATGGGACTGCAACTATTAGAAAGAGAGAAAAGCGTGTATTATCAGCAGGTGGCAGAAGCAAAGAAGAAGAACGACAAGAAGACCCTTGAACAGTTGGCGGACTTCCAACCAGACTTCGCGGGACGAGAATATTTGTTGCAGCGACAGCTAAAACCTGAGGCACGAGGAGATATCTTAAAGCAATTGCATGAGCTGAATATTAAACCGACAGCTATGATGGATATCAGCGACGGACTTAGTAGTGAGCTTATGCATATCTGCTCGCAAAGCGGTTGCGGTTGCCGTATTTTTGAAAAGAACATACCAATCGATTATCAGACGGCAGTAATGGCAGAGGAGATGAATATGAACGTTACTACTTGTGCTCTTAATGGTGGAGAAGACTATGAACTGCTTTTCACCGTGCCGATAGGCGACCACGACAAAATACAGCAAATAGAAGATGTGAAGCTAATAGGACATATTACTAAAAAAGAACTTGGCAATATGCTCGTTACAAGAGACGGAAACGAATTTGAACTTAAAGCGCAAGGTTGGAATCCTCTTGCATAAATAACTTATCCTGATGGAATACTTAACAAGACTTCAAAAACAAAAGAAGTTAATACACAAGCTAGACTTGTTGATGCGTACGGGAGAAATCCTTCTCGCCAGTGGAGCTGATACAAGCAGAATATTTAGAAACCTTCGCCGTACGGCAGCTTATTTGGGATTGCCCGAGGAAAACCTGCATATACACGTATCTTACAATATGCTTCAGGTAAACCTCAGTGATGAAGAACACTCGTTGAGCAAATTTCAACGTTGCGACAAGCATGGCATAAACATGACAGCAATATCTGCTATAAGTAAACTTTCATGGAATGCAATAAAGGAGGATTACTCTCTTGATAAATATGAAGAAGAACTGGAAAAGATACGCAAACAACCCCGAAACTATACCACTAACCAAGTTGCGATAGGTGCTGGATTTGCATGTGGAGGGTTCTGTATACAGTTCGGATGCGACTGGACGGCATTCTTCTATGCCTCTATAGCAGCGATGATAGGCTTTCGTTTAAGGGCTTTCCTTAATGAAAAAAGGTCAAACGGATATGTAAATATAGGTATTGCAGCCTTCGTTTCAACTATACTAGCATGGCTGTCAGCGTTTCTAACAATATCTCCGAAGGTCGTTGGGATTATGCCTGAATGGCTTGCACAGTTACTTCACACCAATACCCCATGGCATCCTTTGATGGCATGCGCCCTGTTTATCGTACCTGGTGTGCCGTTGATAAACTTCGTTTCGGATATGATAGAGAACCATGTTCAAATAGGACTGAGTAGGGCGATAAATACCTTATTGATGGTTACGGCTATGTCTTTCGGAATATCCATGGCTATTACGGTGTGTGGTGTGGACAACTTTGTGAAAGACTTAAGTATGACTCCGCATAACACGTATCTGAGTTATTCCATTGCTGCTGCAATATCTGCGATGGGCTTCTCCATGATTTTCAATATACCGAAGAGGCTACTATGGGTAGTGGCGATAGGTGGTATTATAGCCGTATGTACGAGAAATTTCGTTAATCTCGGTGCAAGCAACAATAATATAGGACTCGACCAAGGACCTATCATGGCAGCTTTTGTCGGCTCAGTGCTTATAAGTGTGATATGCGTAAAGTTCGTTCACGTGTTCCATACTCCACACCATTGTCTTGCAATACCAAGCGTGATACCTATGGTGCCAGGAGTTTTGATGTATAGAGCACTCTTTGCCTTGATAGAAATGCAGGGCATTGTGGGAGAATTGACGGAAGCTTTCTCCAATGCCGTCAAGGCTTCGCTCATAATATTGTGTATTGCAATAGGTGTTGCGATACCAAATATCTATGCACGCCGTTGGCTCGCTCCGATGCGCCAGCAGAAGCTCATGAGGCTTATCTTGCAGAGAAAGGAGAAAAGAATCTTTGAAGGACTTGACCCAGAATAACGACTTTTTGCATATAAAAGTTAATGTAGTTGTATGTATAATATAGTGGCAAATTATGATAATAATAATTTGATATGATATAACAATATGGCTTATGTGTAATAAGCTATATCTTTACAATCAGTAAACTATATTCTCGCAATCAGTAAACTATATCCTTACAGTCAATAAAGACAATATATATAAGATGACATTATACGATGCTATTTTTGAACGCCATAGCGTTAGGAGTTATATTGACCAACCTCTCATTGCGGATATTATAGATGCAGTGAGGAACGAGATAGACCAAGTGAACAAAGAAAGCGGACTTAATATCCAGCTTGCCATAGAAGAACCATTGGCTTTTAAGGGATTTAAGTCTTATGGAATGTTTCATGGCGTGAAAAATTATATCATAATAGCAGGGAAAAAGAATGCGGATCTTGATAAGGAAGTAGGCTATTATGGTGAAAAACTCGTATTGTTCTTGCAGACATTGGGTCTGAATTCATGTTGGGTAGGTATAACTTACGGCAAAACAGATGGGGCTTTCCATTTGGAAAAGGATGAGAAAGTCTATTGCGTGATTGCTTTCGGATACGGAAAAACAATGGGAGCGAGACACAAAATTAAGACAGTAAGTCAAGTAAGTAATGCTTCAGAAGACACCCCAGACTGGTTTCTGAAGGGCGTTGAAGCAGCATTGCTTGCTCCTACAGCTATAAATCAACAGAAGTTTTTCTTTGAATACGTAGGAAAAAGTACCGATGGAAAAGGTTTAGTGAGGGCGAAAAGAGGGTTCTCTCTATTAGGATATACTAAGATGGATATGGGTATTGCAATGCTTCACTTTGAGCTTGGAGCAGGGAAAGAGCATTTCTGTTGGGTAGACTGAAATAGGTTTCCATTGCATAAACTGACACTTTATTGCTGACAAACCGTCATAATAAGAGTGTGCCAAAATGTCGCTATGATGTTTTGGCACACTTTTCGTAATGTGTGAAATGTAGGCTCACACTAACAAATGAGCATGATAAAGTATAAACAAATTAAAACATACAATTATGAATATTAAACCATTAGCAGACAGAGTTTTGATTGAACCAGCTCCAGCAGAGGAGAAGGTCGGTGGAATTATTATCCCAGACACAGCAAAAGAGAAACCATTGCATGGTAAAGTAGTAGCTGCCGGCAACGGAACAAAGGACGAGGAGATGATTCTCAAGGAAGGTGATGAGGTGCTTTACGGAAAGTATTCAGGAACAGAGCTTGAGTTTGAAGGAAAAAAGTATCTTATGATGCGTCAGAGCGATGTCCTCGCTGTTATTACAAAATAATTAATCTGTTAATTTAAGAAAGGAATATTATCATGGCAAAAGAGATAAAGTTTGATGTAGATGCTCGCGAACAGTTGAAACAAGGTGTTGATCAACTTGCTAACGCAGTAAAAGTAACACTCGGTCCTAAGGGTCGTAATGTGGTAATCGAGAAGAAATACGGTGCTCCACAGATAACAAAAGATGGTGTTACAGTAGCAAAGGAGATTGAACTAGAGGATAAGTTCCAGAATACAGGTGCACAACTCGTAAAGAGTGTAGCAAGTAAGACTGGTGATGATGCTGGTGATGGAACAACAACAGCTACAATATTGACACAAGCTATCGTAACAGAAGGCTTGAAGAATGTTACAGCAGGTGCTAATCCTCTAGACTTGAAGCGCGGTATCGATAAGGCTGTTAATGCAGTGGTAGACTATATCAAGTCTAATGCAGAAGTTGTTGATGACAACTACGACAAGATTGAGCAGGTGGCTACAGTAAGTGCTAACAACGACCCTGAAATAGGTAAGCTTATAGCAGACGCAATGCGCAAAGTTAGCAAGGATGGTGTCATTACAATCGAAGAAAGCAAGAGTCGCGATACATATATCAATGTAGTAGAGGGAATGCAGTTCGATCGTGGCTATTTGAGCGGATATTTCGTAACAGACTCAGATAAGATGGAGTGTGTGATGGATAACCCATATATCCTCATCTACGACAAGAAGATAAGCAATATAAAGGATTTCTTACCAATTCTTCAGCCTGCAGCAGAGAGTGGACGTCCATTACTCGTAATTGCAGAGGATGTAGACTCTGAGGCTCTTACAACATTAGTTGTCAATCGTTTGCGTGGCGGATTAAAGATTTGCGCAGTAAAGGCTCCTGGTTTCGGCGACCGTCGTAAGGCTATGCTTGAAGATATCGCAGTATTGACAGGTGGTGTAGTAATTAGCGAAGAGAAAGGCTTGAAACTTGAGCAAGCTACATTGGAGATGCTCGGAACATGCGACAAGGTTACTGTTTCAAAAGATAACACTACTATCGTTAAGGGTGCTGGACAGAAAGAGCTTATTGCAGACCGTATCGCTCAGATTAAGAACGAGATAGCAAATACAACAAGCTCTTACGACAAAGAGAAGTTGCAGGAGCGTCTTGCCAAGATGGCTGGCGGTGTGGCAGTACTATATGTAGGTGCTAACAGCGAGGTTGAGATGAAAGAAAAGAAAGACCGTGTTGATGATGCACTCTGCGCTACACGTGCTGCAATAGAAGAAGGTGTAGTAGTCGGTGGTGGTACTACATACATCCGTGCCCTAGAGGCTTTGAACACTGTTAAGGGAGAAAACGCAGACGAACAGACTGGTGTGAACATCGTGGAGCGTGCTATAGAGGAGCCACTTCGTCAGATTGTTCGCAATGCAGGTGGCGAAGGTGCTGTCGTAGTACAGAAAGTTCGTGAAGGAAAAGGCGACTATGGCTACAATGCACGTAAGGATGTTTATGAAGATTTGCGTGCAGCAGGAGTTATCGATCCAGCCAAAGTAGAGCGTGTAGCCCTTGAAAATGCAGCTTCAATCGCAGGAATGTTCCTCACAACAGAATGCTTGATTGTTGACAAACCAGAGGATAAGCCTCAGATGCCTATGGGTAACCCAGGAATGGGTGGTATGATGTAATTTGATATATCAAGATAACAAAAAGAGTTTGCTCTATTGAGTGAACTCTTTTTTTTAGTATTATTCGCAGATAAATATGTGAAAAAAATATTTAAACATTTGGATTTAATCTGTTATTGTCATACATTTGCGAGCAGAAAGTAAGAGATTTCTATTGATATAGAAATTATATTAGAGAATAATATAACATTATTTTTTTGATTTGTTTTAGTAGATTAGTTTTTAAGTAGTTTGTTTTTGAAAATCGGTTGTCGTGAGACATCCGATTTTTTTTAGTATTGAAAATGTTTTTCTTTTTATGCAATAGAAAGTTGTAAACTTCATTTTAATAGTGTACTATTTTGATTATTCGAAGAATATATTTACTTTTGTACCAATATGGAAAAGCTTATTGCACTATATACCGATTGGGCTGGCTCGTCTCCAAGTGATATTCAGAAAATAGCAGGAGCAGGCAGTAATCGTGTTTATTATAGATTTTTTGATTCGGAAGGAAAGAGCATAATAGGCGTTGTAGGCACAAGTCGCGACGAAAATCATGCGTTTATATATTTGTCTAATCATTTCTCGGGTTTGAAACTTCCTGTACCTAAGGTACTTGCAGTGGATGATGACGAACTGAGGTATTTACAGACAGACCTTGGAAAGACATCACTTTATGATGCGCTGAAAGATGCTCGTGAGGCTGGAGGCAGATATACGCAGAAGGAGAAGCTGTTGCTTGTTAATACAATTAGGGAGTTGCCAGCTATTCAGATACAGGGTGCAATGGGGTTAGATTGGGATAATTGTTATCCGCAGCCAGAGTTTGACGAGAACAGTGTACTATTTGACTTAAACTATTTCAAGTATTGTTTCCTCAAACCAACGGATCTTGATTTTCATGAACTTAAGCTGGAGGCAAATTTTAGAATGTTTGCCAAGGACCTCACGGCAGAGCCTACGGAAAGTTTTATGTATCGCGACTTTCAAGCACGTAATATAATGATAGACGCATCTGGTAATCCTTGTTTCATTGACTTCCAAGGTGGAAGGAAAGGACCTTATTATTACGACCTCGCTTCTTTCCTTTGGCAGGCTTCTGCAAAATATTCTCACAAGCTGAGAAGAGAGCTCGTGTATGAATATTACAATTCATTGAGAAACTATATTGAGGTACCTACTGTGCGCCATTTTGTAGAACGGCTGAGCTTATTCGTTCTTTTCCGCACGCTTCAGGTGCTTGGTGCGTATGGCTTCAGAGGATATTTCGAGCGGAAAAAGTATTTTTTGGAAAGCATACCCTCGGCGATAAAGAATCTTCGGGAACTTCTTGAGGTAGACGTATTCCCTTATCCGTATATGATAGATGTATTGAAACGTTTGGTAGACATGCCTCAGTTTGCCAGTACAGACCATAGTGTGCATACACGTACCGACGGATTAAAGACCGACGACAATAATATTTATAAGGCTCATCCACAGGACGGACCTGCCACATATTCCAAATATGATGGCAAAGGACCGCTTGTTGTGCGCATCTTTAGCTTCTCTTATAAGAAAGGAATACCAGAGGATGAGTCGGGAAATGGTGGTGGCTACGTGTTCGATTGTCGTAGCACACACAATCCCGGAAGATATGAACCGTATAAGAAACTCACGGGACTCGATGAGCCAGTGATACGTTTTCTTGAGGATGATGGTGAGATTTTGACATTCCTCGACAGCGTGTATAAGCTTGCTGATGCCCATGTTGAGCGATATTTACAACGAGGGTTTACTGACTTGATGTTCTCTTTTGGGTGTACGGGAGGACAGCATCGAAGTGTGTATTCGGCACAACATCTTGCGGAGCATCTCAATATGAAATATGGCATAGAGGTAAAGGTAAATCATCGTGAACAAGGCATATCGAGCGTGTTACCTGCCAAATGATTTACGATTAGGCGTAAATAAAAGTTGTGAAAATATACTAAATTACGAAATATAGCGTTATTCAAGAAAAGTATAATATATATTAAATTAAGATGAATCTATCTTCATTCTGTTTGATTGCCTCTTTTGCTGTAAGTCTGTTGTGTGGACTTATATTCATCCCAATGATAGTGTCTTTTTGTATAAAGAAGAAACTTTATGATATTCCGAATGCCAGAAAAGTGCATAAGCATGTAGTGCCGCGTTTGGGCGGAGTATGCTTTATGCCATGTATGGTGATAAGTGTGCTGCTGGCGATGGCGTGTTTCAACAACGTCTTGGTTAGCCTAAAGTTCAGTATAAACCTTTGGGCGTGTGTTTTCTTTATGGGTTTGTTATTTATATATGCAGTAGGACTCATAGACGACCTTGTCGGAGTGTTGCCCCGAACCAAGTTTCTTGTGCAGATATTCGCCGCTTCGCTGTTGCCGATGGCTAATCTTTATATAAACAATCTCTATGGTTTCTGTGGAATATATGAGTTGCCGTTTTATATTGGAGCACCGCTAACGGTATTTGTAATTGTGTTTATCGACAATGCAATGAACCTCATTGATGGTATAGATGGTCTATCTTCAGGATTGTCAGTCGTAGCTCTTGCTGGATTTTTGTATTGCTTCTTGCGTGAGGGAATATTTGTCTACGGCATATTGATAGCTGGTTTGATGGGTGTGCTCATTGCCTTCATGTATTTCAATATCTTTGGTAAACCAGGCAAAACGAAAATCTTTATGGGTGATTCGGGTAGTCTTACGATAGGCTTTGTCTTAGGAGTGCTGTTTGTCAAGTTCTCTATGAATAATCCCGATGTCATACCTTTCCGTCGTGATAGTATGTTGCTCGTTTACACACTGCTGATAGTTCCTGTATACGATGTGGTGAGAGTGATAATAGTAAGACTATTTCATCACAAGCCATTGTTTGGGGCAGACAAGAACCACATACACCATAAACTGTTGCGTGCAGGTATGACGCAACATCAGGCACTCGTTCTGATTATAGGAATTTCATTATTCTTTATATTAGTAAACTATAGTTTGGTAAGATATATATATGTAAGTATTATTGTGCTTATAGATATATTGTTGTGGATAGCAATACACGAAGTGATAAACTATGCGATAAGAAAGCATGGCAATACCGTATTTTTCGTGAACAACAGCGAAGAACTTTCGAAGTGAACGAACGGCAGATGTAATGTGTTATAAATATGAATATATACAAAATTCTCAAATTATATTCAAAGATAAACAGTAGCCGACTACGTGCCGCAGGGTTGCTTGCCATGCATTTGCTGCACCGAAGATACACGTGTCTGTTCTTCGACCCAGTGTTGGGCTGTAACCTTCGTTGCCGGATGTGCTATTTCAGCGATGCCGAAAAGCGTAAAGAGATGCATGGCATCTTTACTGACGATGACCTCAACGCTATAGCAAAGAGCTTGTTTCCTAATATTATAAAGTTGCAGATAGGCTGTGGAGCAGAGCCAACGCTATACAAGAAGCTCGACCGTGTGGTAGCTTTAGGCAGACAATATGGTGTGCCGTATATCTCAATGACCACAAATGGCAATCTCTTGACAGAGGAAAAACTCCGAACACTTGTAGAGAATGGACTGAACGAGATTACTATATCCCTGCATGGAGTTAAGGAGAAAACCTATGAATACTTTATGCAAGGAGCCGATTTCAATAAGTTTAAGGAGCTGATATCTATACTCTCTTGCATAAAAAAGGATTACCCCGACTTTAAGATTCGAGTAAACTATACCGTTAACGAAGATAACGTAGAAGATTTGCGCGACTTCGCTTCGCTGTTCGCATCCTTAGACATAGACATCCTTCAGATACGTCCTGTACAGAAAATAGGAGAGTCGCAATACGATAATTTCTCTATGACCAAGATACTCGACAACTATGAATCATGCATCCTCCCCCTTGTGGATTATTGTCATAAAAAGGGTATATTGTGCCTCTATCCATCGAAGGAAAATATCAAAACCTTGGTAGATAGCGTTGCTGAGAACGAGACTGACAATACTAATAGCTTGGTGAATATGATGCCCCATTTCTATCTTTCTCCCTATCCAGAGTGGAAGCAGAAGATTAATCCATATACCGAAACCTTCTACGGATATTGCCGCCGAACACACAGAGTGGGTAAACTTTTGTGGTATGTCCTTTCGGGAAAGATACGGAAAGAGCACGATGTAACGAAGAGTATGAACTATAATGTAAAGTAGAAACCTCAAAGAATATGCAGCGTTATTTTATATATTTGAGTTATGATGGTACCATGTATCATGGTTGGCAGATACAGCCCAACGGCATTTCTGTGCAGGAGGAGATACAGAAAGCCCTATCCACATTGCTCCGTAAGGATATGGAAATTGTGGGCGCAGGGCGTACTGATGCTGGAGTTCATGCCCGTGTGATGGTGGCACACTTCGATACTGACATAGCCATAGACTGCACTAATCTTGCATACAAGCTAAACCGCCTGCTGCCTAAAGATATTTCTGTGTACAAGGTAATACCCGTGGCAGAAGATATGCACGCTAGGTTTAGTGCCGTCAAACGTACCTATCACTATTACATACATCTGCACAAAAATCCCTTCCGACGCCACTATTCCTGCGAGCTACATTATGATCTCGACTTCCCTTTGATGAACCGTGCGGCTGCTATGCTTATGGATTATGACGATTTTGCAGCATTCTGCAAGGTGCATACAGATGTAAAAACCACTATATGTAAGGTATCTCAGGCACGCTGGATAGATGATGGCGACGGCTGCTGGCACTTCATTATATCTGCCGATAGGTTCTTGCGCAATATGGTGAGAGCCGTGGTTGGCACATTGATAGATGTGGGACGACACAAGATAACACTACAACAGTTTCAGAACATCGTGGAAGGAAAGAATAGAAGTAATGCAGGCGAGAGCATGCCAGGCAATGCCTTGTTTTTAGAAAACGTAGAGTACGTTTTCTAAAAAATTAGGAATTAGGAGTTAGGAAATAGGAATTAGTAATAAAAAAAATAATAACATGTGGCTAATATTAGCATTTCTCTCAGCAACACTATTGGGTTTCTACGATTCATTTAAGAAAGAGTCGTTGCGCGATAATGCTGTCATACCAGTATTGTTCCTCAATACGCTCTTTGCGTCGTTGATATTCCTGCCGTTTATCATACTGTCTTACAACACGCAGATACTCGATGGCAGCATCTTCCACGTGGCAAGCGGTGGCTGGCATGAGCATAAATATATCATCGGAAAGAGCATAATCGTTCTCTCGTCATGGATTTTTGGCTATTTTGGTATGAAGCATCTGCCCCTCACGATAGTTGGTCCTATCAATGCCACCCGTCCTGTGATGGTGCTTATCGGTGCGTTACTCGTCTTCGGCGAGAGGCTCAACGTGTATCAGTGGATAGGTGTCGCACTTGCCGTAGCATCTTTCTTTATGCTCAGCAGGAGCGGAAAGAAGGAGGGGGTAGACTTTAAACACGACAGATGGATATATTTCATAGTGCTTGCTGCCGTGCTTGGAGCCGTTAGTGGACTATATGACAAATATCTAATGGCACCAGTAGAAAGCGGTGGAGTAGGGCTTAACAGTATGATGGTGCAGAGTTGGTATAACATATACCAGTGTTTCATGATGCTCATCATGCTCCTCATAATATGGTACCCTAAGCGCAACACGTCAACACCCTTCCATTGGCATTGGGGGATAATATTGATAAGCGTGTTCCTCAGCGCAGCCGACTTTGTATATTTCTATGCCTTGAGCTTCCCAGATGCTATGATAAGCATCGTTTCTATGGTGCGCAGAGGCAGCGTTATTGTGTCGTTCCTGTTCGGAGCAACGTTGCTGCACGAAAAGAACCTTAAGAGTAAAATGGTGGACTTGCTACTTGTTCTGCTCGGAATGGTATTCTTGTATATCGGAAGTAAATAGCATACAAACATCTCAAGATAGATGCAAATCATGTCAATAAGGAATGAAATGTTTTGTAAATTGCGTTTAATATAGTATTTTTGCATAGAAATAGTATAAATAGAAATAATATTGTTATGTCTCAAAACATATTCAAGGGCCTCGGAATTGCCCTTATAACACCATTTACGGCATCGGGAGCAGTAGACTATACTGCCTTGAAGAAACTCGTGGAGTATCAGTTGAAGAATGGTGCCGACTTTTTCTGTATTCTTGCCACTACGGGCGAGACGCCAACTCTTACGGAGGACGAGAAGCAGAAGATAAAAGATTTGGTGGTAGAAGTGGTTGCTGGTCGTGTCCCAATCCTAATCGGATGTGGTGGAAACAATACCATGGCTATTGTCGAGGAGCTACATACGAGGGATTTTTCTGGTATTGACGGCGTGCTCAGCGTATGCCCTTATTATAACAAACCATCACAAGAGGGACTTTATCAGCACTTCAAAACTATTGCTGCAGCTACCGATATGCCTGTGGTATTATATAATGTGCCAGGCAGAACGGGTGTTAATCTGAAGGCTGAAACTACGGTTCGTCTTGCCCGCGATTGCGAGAATATCGTTGCCGTTAAGGAGGCAAGCGGTAGCTTGGAGCAGATTGACGAGATAATAAAGAATAAGCCCGACACGTTTGATGTTATCAGTGGCGACGACGCACTGACGTTCCCGATGATAGCATGTGGTGCAGTGGGCGTAATCTCTGTTATAGGTAACGCCCTTCCGAAGGAGTTCTCACGGATGTTACGTCTGGAGATGAACGGAGAATTTGAACCAGCTCGCAAGATACATCATAAGTTTACCGACCTGTTCAACCTATTGTTTGTCGATGGTAATCCTGCGGGTGTCAAGGCGATGCTCCATGAGATGGGTATGATAGAGAATGTGCTTCGCTTACCACTTGTGCCTACTCGCCTCACCACGATGCAGAAGATTAGCGAGTGCTTGAAGTTTAGAATTTGATAAGTAGGATAGGGGTGTCTTATTATTAAGACTATCTTTACGCTTCATTAAGTATATTACGACATATCGTTAGAATATACCTAACCGATTAAAAGGTATATCCTAACGATATTTTATTTAGTCATCAGAAGTTGATGATATTGCCGTACCAATCAAGAAAGGGTATGGCAATTATTTTTTCAGGAGTTTCTTTCCGTTTCTTATGTATAGTCCGTTGGGAAGCGACTCTATGTCTTCGCCCATAAACATACCGCTTACAGAGAATATCATGCCCCCTTTGGTATCATCCGTCTTTATATCTTCTATTCCTGTAGCCTTACCGCCCATAAACTTAAACGTTACGATGCCTGTTTCTGAATCTACGGCAATGTCTGTGATAGACTTACCCATTGTTCCTTCTGTGTATGTCCATGCATTCATTGGAGATGATGTGTCGGTTAGCTCCGTAATATTTGCCGTTCCTGGATAGAGGTCTCCTGCAGCTTCCGTCTTGTATAGATTGCTGTCGAAAACCGTACCGTTGTATTTCTCCACGAGCAGTGCGTTATGCTCCTTTAAAGTCTCGTCGCTGCTTTCAGCTATAGTCTGACCAACGAAATATTCAGGCACGAGCATGCCATCAGCAGCCATTAGCGTCATTCGTGGATGGTTCGGAGTGTTGTTTACCTTGCATCCGCCGAGCGAGAACTGGTAGTCGTCGTAGTCAACATGAGTAATCATCAGTCCGCTTCCGAATAATGATTTGTTCCATCCCTCCTTTTGTACGTTCTCCACGATGTAGTATTCGTGGCCCGACAGGTCGTTATCGTTAATTATTCGGTATGCTTTTCCGTTGTTGGCAAGCGTTTTTAGTTCCACGTTAGCAGCCTCTTTCAGAGTGTCGATATTTAGCCATTCGAGTCGTTCCCTCTCCCATGCCGTATATTCAGTAGGGCGGTAGCCGTTTCTTGTGTACTCTCCAGCATCCATCAAACTCCAATAATCCATGTTCTGATTTATCATCTTTTCTGCCGTGCTGCCTGCCGTTGGGTATAGGTCAGGTAGCCCCATACAGTGGGAAAACTCATGGCAGAAGAGTCCGATACCATTAATCTTCACCCCGTCTTCTTGGTCTTTAGGCGTACCATTCAGCTCGTTATTCACGCCGTATCTCTTGATGTTAAGTCCATCAAAGGTCTTGTTGATAGAGATAGTTCCCGATTTTGGGTGGATGCAATCCGTAGAGTTGCCAACGATACTCTGTGAGAATCCTGCATAGATAATATACACAAGGTCGATGTTTCCATCGTTGTTTGAGTCGTATTGAGTAAAGTCAACGTCATCGTCTACTGCGGTGCAGGCATCAGCAAGTAGCCCCGACATGTTCTCTTGAGAGGAATATCCCGCCCCGTAGTCCTTAAGAGGCTTGTCCAGTTTTATAGGGCCATAAACATCAAACTCTGGTTGGAAATTCCCGTAACTCATATCATTGAAATATTTTGCCACACTGCCGTGGTTGCCTACAAAGCTACCTGAAGACGTGAAATATCCCATCTCAGGGTCGTCAGTCTTATTGAATAGCTCCTTCCCGTTTAGATATTTGTTGAACGTTTGTTGGGGATTGCTCACCGTAAAGTTAACGTCGCTAAATTCTACCAATATTACTGGTATCTTCTGTTTCCCCAAATGAGGAAGCAACGTAGTATTTGCAGCCAAAGGCTCACGCTTCACTTTGTTAGCTTTTGCGTGTATGGTTATGTTGTTGTAGAATAGTTGTTTGTCCTGCTTTTTTGCCGTTTCCGCCTCCTTTGCGGAGCGCATCTGTGGGTCGTGAGCAAGGATGTTTGTTGGCTTTAAAGTACCATTTTCCGTTATGCTGGCAATATAGAAATTAGTGCCTTGATGGTATAGTAGCGTACCGTCAGTTGCCACGAAATAACTCAAATCCTCATCCCCATAGGCTCTCACAGTGAGCATAGTGCCATCGCTCTGTATTACCTTTACGGCACCAGGCTGCATCTTTACGGCACCTGCAGTCATGGCAGTCATCAGCAAGCCGAGTATTAATTCTTTCTTCATTGTATGGTATTTATGTAAAAGTTATTTTGAGATGTTGTCAAAAATCTGGTCGAAGATGCTTCTAAGCTTTGTGTAGTTGTTGATATAATCTCTTATCTCCTTCAATTTCTTCTCGTTGCTACTGCCAGGAATCCATAATTTGATGTATCCGTTTGGGGAGTATTTGTTCTCAATATGCTCCATAAACCGTTTCCATTGCTGTTCTTTTGTCATCTCAGGGTAGTGGTCTTGTCCGTAGAGGATAGTTCTTTTGAATACCACCATAGGGTCAAGTTCC
Source organism: Oscillospiraceae bacterium (assembly GCA_963654095.1). Classification (GTDB taxonomy): domain Bacteria; phylum Bacteroidota; class Bacteroidia; order Bacteroidales; family Bacteroidaceae; genus Prevotella. The sequence continues at coordinate 3,073 of CAVKAH010000007.1, read as the reverse complement.
CTGTCAGCCTCGGCAACAATCTTGCCGTACACGCTTCTTGGGGCGTGTGATGCCGAAGCTCGGTGGTCTTCCACCGCCTCCTTCATTATCATTATCTTATCTTGCGAGAACCAGCGGCGTAGTCTTTTGTCGGCAAGAAGAATCTTTCCGCTTGTGATATGGTGTATTGCTCTCGGCCCTTCCAACCCTAAATCGTGGTAGGCAGCTATGACGTAAGCCATATTTATGTCTACGCCAATCTTGCGTGCCAGCTCAAGTGATTGCTTGATAACATTATTGACATGACCGAGCCTGTGGGCTTTATCGAAACTTGCATACCTAGGTAGAACCTGCGTTTCGATAAACTCCATTAAATCTAAACTTACATTTTTATCAATCATTTAAAAGTAGTTCTTTATCCTTGCAAATATACAATTAAATGTTTATTTTTGCAAGACGTTGCCTAATTAACATAGTTAGCAAGCCGAATATTCGTTGATATGTAGCACTTTAGTGCATAAAACGATAGGTGCGTGCGTATGTTGAGGCTATAAGAAACGTAAGATAATGGAAGATAAAGAGATAAAAAAGAATTCTGCAAAAGCATGGCTGCTTGCCGCTCGTCCCAAGACTTTATCTGGCGCATCCGTGCCTGTGATGATAGGATTGGCATCGGCATGGACTACCGTAGGTAGTGCTGGCTTCAAGGTAATACCCGCCGTGTTGTGTGTTCTCTTTGCTTTTATTATGCAGATTGATGCTAATTTCGTGAACGATTACTTCGATTTTGTCAGCGGAAAGGACGATGAGATGCGTCTTGGTCCAGCTCGTGCATGTGCTATGGGGTGGATAGACGGTGGCAAGATGCGTTTGGGGATAGCAATAACCACCATTCTGGCATGCGCCATCGGATTGCCTTTGGTCTTTTATGGGGGGATGGAGATGATTATAGTTGGAGTTTTGTGCGTTGTGTTCTGCTTCTTATATACCACCTTTATGGCATCCCACGCCTTGGGAGACGTGTTGGTTCTCGTCTTTTTCGGTATCGTGCCAGTGGGACTGACGTATTATCTACAGACGGGAACAATGTCGCTGCCAGTGTTTTTCGTTTCCTTTGCGTGCGGACTGGTTATAGATACATTGCTTGTGGTTAACAATTACAGAGATATAGACAACGACCGTCGGGCTGGAAAGAATACTCTTGTCGTGATTATTGGTGCAAAGGGCGGTAGACTACTATATCTATTGCTTGGCATAGTGGCATTCTTTATGGGATTTATTTTCGTTGTTTGCGGCTTGCAAATGGCTTTCTGGCTTACGGGTATATATCTGATTTTGCACATCCTGACTTATAGAAAGATGGTGAAGATAAATAAGGGCAGACAACTAAACTTTATACTTGGGGATACGGCTCGCAATATGTTTGTGTATGGTTTGGCGGTATCTGTCGGGCTCTTACTGTCGTAAGTAGATAACGTTAGGGGTAAACATTAGAAATTTTAATATAACAAAATAAGACAATGAGAACAAGAACATCAACATGGTTTGAATGTAAAATCCGTTATGAAAAAATGATGGAAGACGGAATGCAGAAGAAGGTTACAGAACTTTACGTGGTTGACGCCTTAAGCTTTACAGAGGCTGAGTCGGCTATAAGTAAGGAGATGTCGTCTTATATAAGTGGTGAGTTTGAGGTTCGCGACATAAAGAAAGCTCCGTATGGTGAGATCTTCTTTAGCGACGATGCTATGGCTGACCGCTGGTTTAAAGCAAAGTTGCAGTTTATAACCATCGACGAAAAGACCGAAAAGGAGAAGCGTAGCAACGTAAATTACCTTGTTCATGCAGCAACATTCAATGGTGCAGTGCACAATATAGATGAGGTAATGGGTAAGACAATGATAAATTATGTTATCGCTTCTGTTGCCGAAACGCAGATTATGGATGTCTTTGAGTATGGCGCAGACATGAAGACAAAGCAGCCAGAAGTAAATGATGTGCCTGAATATGAGCAGCAAGACGCTCCTGCAGAAGAGACTGCACCACAGGAATAAACTAGTTTAGGCGGGTTCTAAAAATTACCTTTGATATATATATGCTATGGATTATGATGTAGCTGGAAACTTGCACGCTGTGCTTGAAAACCTACCTGAGGGAGTACGTCTCGTGGCTGTAAGCAAGTATCATCCTAATGAATATTTGCAGGCAGCTTACGATGAGGGACAGCGTATCTTTGGGGAGAGCCATGAGCAGGAGCTTAGACTTAAGCATGAAACTCTGCCCAAAGATATCAAATGGCACTTTATTGGTCATTTGCAAACTAACAAAGTGAAGTATATTGCTTCATATATAGATATGATTGAGGCGGTGGATTCATTGAAGCTCCTCAAGGAAATAAATAAACAAGCAGCAAAACACGATAGGGTGATAAAGGTGTTTCTTGAACTTCATATCGCTCAGGAAGCTACAAAATATGGTCTTACTCCCGATGCGTGCCGCCAGCTTTTGGCTGATGGAGAGTGGCGTAGCTTATCGAATGTGCAGATTTCTGGCATTATGATGATGGCTTCGAATACTGATGATGTGCAGCAAATTCGCAAAGAATTCACCATTGCAGCAGATTTCTTTGATGAGATAAAGAAAGAATATTTTGCTTCTGACGATGCCTTTTCGGAGCGTTCGTGGGGTATGAGCCACGACTATAAGATTGCTGTGGAATGTCGCAGCACGATGGTTCGTGTGGGGACAACGATATTCGGTCCTAGGGTATATTAACTTCCAAAAGGTAAAAAAGATACATTGTTGTATCTTACGTATGGACAAAAAAATAGTCGTAGGACTGAGTCCTACGACTAACTTCTCTTCTAAGTTCGCTTTCGCAAATTACTTAACAGAGTCAACAACAGCTGAATCAACAGAAGCTGAATCTACTGCTGAGTCTACAGCTACAGAATCAGAGTCTGCAGTGTTAGCCTGCTCTGTTTTGTTACCACAAGATGCGAAAGAGATAGCTGCAATAGCTACGAACATTAAAACCAATTTTTTCATTTTTCTTTGCTTTTTAAATCTGTAAAACAATCATTTGTTTATTAAA
>CAVKAH010000006.1:0-38276 GCA_963654095.1 Oscillospiraceae bacterium | reverse complement strand
ATACAAGAGTGTTCAGGATGCGATGAACACATGGCGAGACTATATGGTGAGTATGGGATTTGGTTATAAACTCGGCATTGACCTACCAGGAGAAAAGAGAGGACTTATCCCTAATGCCCAGTTCTACGACAAAGCATATCACGGCTCTTGGAACGGACTAACCATAATAAGTATATCCATCGGTCAAGGTGAGGTTAACCTAACACCATTGCAAATAGCAAACCTCGGCGCCACGATTGCCAACAGAGGCTATTTCTACACACCTCACGTTGTGAAAGACGTGAAGGGAGAACCATTAAAAGCCGAGTTCAGAGAGCGGCATTATACAAAAGCAACCCACAAATCGTATGAATATGTAGTGGCTGGAATGAGGAAATCAGCCCTTGATGGAACGTGTAAGATGCTTTCACGCTACGACTTTGAGCCATGCGGAAAGACTGGTACAGCACAGAACAGAGGGCACGACCACTCTGTTTTCATGGGCTTTGCCCCGATGAACAACCCCAAGATAGCTATTGCTGTATATGTAGAAAATGGTGGTTGGGGTGCTGATTATGGTGTACCTATCGGTGGATTGATGATGGAACAATATATTAAAGGAAAGCTTTCTCCAGACTCGGAACGTAGAGCTGAGGAATTCCAACATAGACATATATCTTATGGCACAAGTGACAGATAAACAACCAAGCGTACTAAAATCGTTAGACTGGTGGACTATTGGTATATACATAGCCTTGCTTATCTTTGGATGGATTAGCGTTTGCGGTGCAAGCTATACATACGGCGACAACGACATATTTAGTCTTGGCGCACGCTCTGGTATGCAAATCGTGTGGATTTGTACATCCATTGCATTAGGATTCGTTATTCTTATGTTAGACCACAAATTCTATGATACCTTTTCATACGTAATCTACGGCATACTCCTCCTACTGTTATTTGCCACGATATTTAATCCGCACGAGATAAAAGGCTCGAGGTCGTGGCTCGTACTTGGACCGTTACGCCTTCAACCAGCAGAGTTTGCGAAATTCGCCACTGCTCTTGCAATATCCAAACTTATGAGTGCCTACAGCTTCGACATACACAAGATGAAGGATTTTGCTGCGGCGTGTGTTGTGGTAATGCTACCAATGCTGTTTATCGTGGCACAGAAAGAGACTGGTTCAGCATTAGTTTACTTGTCTTTCTTCCTGATGTTCTATCGCGAAGGAATGCCAGGCAGCATACTTTTCACTGGTGTAGCAATGGTGGTTTACTTCGTTGTAGGCATTCGTTATAGTGAAACAATGATTGACAACACCCCTACTCCCGTCGGTCCATTTGTAGTATTATTGCTCGTACAGATATTCTCGGCAGGGATGGTGCGTATCTATTGTAAAAACATAAAGCAGTCGTGGCAAATTATAGGCTATGCCCTTGGAGCCACAGGCTTAGCCGTTCTGTTTGCTGAATTCGTATTGCCGTTCAACATTGTATATGTACAACTTATTACGACATTGGCTCTGATAATATTCCTACTGTATCAAGCTCTATATACAAGACTAAGAAACTATTTCCTGATACTACTCTTTACCATAGGGTCAGTAGCCTTTTTCTATTCGGCAAGTTATGTGTTGAACAATGTTATGGAGCCTCATCAAAGGGTGAGAATAAACGTTCTCTTAGGACTCGATGAAGACTTGAAAGGTGCAGGATATAATGTTCATCAGAGTGAGATTGCCATTGGTTCTGGCGGTTTGCGTGGCAAAGGCTTTCTGAATGGTACACAAACGAAGCTAAAATTCGTGCCAGAGCAAGACACAGACTTTATCTTCTGTACCGTAGGCGAGGAAGAAGGCTTCCTTGGGTCGGCAGGAGTGTTGCTGTTATTCTTGGCTTTAATATTCAGACTTATAAAGATGGCAGAGCGTCAACCCTTCCGTTTCGGTAGAGTATATGGGTATTGCGTACTCAGTATCTTCCTTTTTCATGTGTTTATAAACGTAGGAATGGTACTCGGGCTTACCCCCGTTATCGGTATTCCGTTGCCTTTCTTCAGCTATGGAGGTTCATCGCTATGGGGATTTACAATACTTCTGTTTATCTTCCTAAGGATTGATGCTGCAAGAAATATGGATAGGGTTCGCTAACGTATATTACCCCATAAAAATACTCGATATAACGACATCGTAAAACATATACTTTGTCATTATATCGAGTATACTTTTTATCATCTAAGCCCTATAGTTACATATCGTAAGAGCTATCTTTTACACATCTTAATACCCACATCAGATATGCCAGGGAGTATCTCCCTTTTCATATTATGACGTATCTTCAGTCGGAGAGAGTCGCCCTTTGCCAACATTTCGCTATGGAAAGGCACCAAATACTGATAAGAGCTTACGCCATCGCCAAGGAAGTTTCCTCGTATATCCGTAATCGTACACTTCACAGTGTCGGCAAAAACCTTACCCTTTGGCAATACCTGCTGCTCTATAATCAGACTTATGCTCGTAAAAGGAAAAGCGTTTGTCATACGCAGACCTACATATTGATCATACAAACCACTCTCGTTCATCTTTGGAACAGAGAACACAAGCATGTCGTTCTTCTCCCAACCTGTAAGAGGCGTATGGGAATAAGAGTCGTAAACGGTATCTGTAGAACACGAAGCCACCGTAAGAGCTATAGCTCCAAGTATGCCGACAATAAAAATATGTAAGCCACACCAGCCTTTTCGCATTATCTTATGCTTCCTTATTATCGTTGTTATTCTTTCTGTTCTCTGCATTTTGTTGTCCGCCATTGCGTGGCTGACGCCTTCTCTGACTATTGTTGCGTGGTGGCTGCTGACGAGTTTCTGGAGCCTTTGCCTGCTTGTTTTCGGTTGGTTGCTTCTTGTTGCGCGACTTTCCAGACTTCTTTTTCTTAGCTTTATCAAAGCGTGTAAGGCTCTCTCCAGCCAACAAGTCAACCTGCTTTGATGGTGCTTTTGATGCCTCATCCCCTGAAAGAGATACAGGCTTTTCACCCCTTTTGTTCATCTCAATCACCTCCATAGCACGCTGTCCTGTGATAGTTTCGAGGTTTGCAGCCATACGTTTGTCGGTAGAATAAGTAATCAGCCCAGCCAGAATATCCATCTTGAACATATAATAGTCACCATCTATAGTTTGAAGAACAACCTCTCGGCTTGGCAGTTTTCTGCTTGCTTCAATGTAATTGTCTACCTCATAGTTCAAGCAACACTTAAGCTTTGCACACATACCAGCAAGCTTTTGCGGATTAAGAGATATATCTTGAAAACGTGCAGCTCCAGTGCTTACCGACACAAAATTCTTCATCCATGTGGCGCAACATAGCTCTCTGCCACAAGGACCAGTACCTCCGATACGTCCTGCCTCCTGTCTTGCACCAATCTGTTTCATCTCTATACGAACGTGGAATGTCTCTGCCAGCACCTTAATAAGCTGTCTGAAGTCTACTCTCTCGTCGGCTATGTAATAGAAAATCGCCTTATTGCCATCGCCCTGATACTCCACATCACCGATTTTCATCTGGAGATTTAAGTCTTTAGCTATCTGTCGGCTTTGTATCATCGTGCCATGTTCACGGCTTTTAGCTTCCTTCCACTTGTCTATATCTACGGGTTTAGCAATACGATAGATGCGTTTTATATCATCCATCGATTTAAGATTTGCTTTCTTTATCTGTAGATGAACGAGTTTTCCTGTAAGTGTTACAACGCCGATGTCGTGTCCAGGGCTTGCCTCAACTGCCACTACATCACCCTTTTTCAGGTCAAGACCGTTTACGTTATGGTAATATCCCTTTCTGGTATTCTTAAACTGCACCTCCACAAGGTCGGTACTTTCAGCATTTCCAGGTACATCGGCAAGCCAATCGTATGTATTCAACTGGCGATCTTGTCTACCACATCCTCTACGGCAAAGCCCTCGAGAGCCCCCATCACCAGTAACATATCTCATATTTTTGAAATCCATATTATAATCTTTAATGTATTATATCTTATTGTTATTGTATATATTTTTGTTTGTTATTTCTGTATCAGCAAAACGATAGTCTTCAGGGCAATATCAAAGAACACTATTTTGGCATTAGCATTCTGCCCTATATCCCTTATTCCCCTATCAAACAATTCCGAAAGTTCTACCACATTTGCCTCATTAATAAAGCGTGCAAACTTCTTAGAGAACTCCTCTTCCTCAATGGTCATATAGTTAAGCTCTGGATTTTGGAAGTTATACATAAAGTTTTCCCTAACCAGATGAATAAAATAATATAGCATTCGTTTCTGTTTCTCTCTGCCATAAGAGGAAACAACATCACTCCATTTCTTCAAATCCTTTATGCTTCTCATATATGCCAAGCGCATTAGCATGATAAACATATCCAGGAACTGTCGGTTTTCGTTACCAGTATCAAGTTCTTTAATGGCAGCTAACCAGTTGCCATTAGCCACACGAGCAATACGATGTGCTACTGCTTCGGCAATAAATCTCTTTTCTACAAGAGCTTTTTCTATAGATGGGGTATTTATTTTCTTAAGGTCAAACCTTTGAGTTCTGCTTCTTATTGTTTCCAAAAGCTTTTCTGGTTCCTCACAAACCATAATGAATATGGTATGCAAAGGCGGTTCTTCTATTATCTTTAACAGGCTGTTGGCACATTCACCATTCATTCTTTCAGGCAACCAAATTATGCAAACCTTATATCCACCTTGACTTGATTTCATGCTGAGCTTGCGTATTATGGCTTCGCTCTCGCCCACTCCAATCCTCGCTTGTTGGTTTTCTGCCTTCATCGAAACTAGCCATTGCTCTATACTAAAATAGGGAGAAGACATAAGCATCTGGTTCCATTCCTTGGCAAAATCATCACTTTGCATCTTGTGATCACTACTTGTTCCTGAGGGTTTTATTACAGGATACGAGAACAATAAATCAGGATGTCCCCATTTAGAAAGCATAGCTTTTGCATTGCGAGTCCTGTCTTCGCTTAGTTCTGGAAGGGCTTTTATAGCCTCTACTTGTAGAGGATCTGCCTCGTCTCTCTCACCCAAAAGGAAAGAGGCGAATGCCATAGCAAGAGCCATCTTACCACATCCCATAGGACCACAGAGTAACATAGCATGCGGTATACGCTGCTCTGCAACTAGTTTTAAGAATTGTTGCTTTGCTTCTTCCTGTCCAATTACTTCATCAAATCTCATTCTCGTATAGAATTTTGCCTATTTCTTCAAGTTGCAAACTTACTAAAAATTATTGACTTATCTTTAGTGTTGTTTAAAAAACATACCGCTTGCCAACCTTTTATAGCTGAAAATTATTTAAAAACATGTGGAATAAATAATTTTTTTAGAAAAAAACACGGTCATAAAGTACATATCCAACAAATAACACTACCTTTGCCATACAACAAAAATAATACTAACCTTATAAAATATTACATTGAAAATGGAACAAAATCAAAATGGCAGTAAGTCTTACCTTATATCAATCGTAATGGTTGCCGTATTGGGAGGCTTACTCTTTGGCTACGACACCGCCGTTATCTCTGGTGCTGAAAAAGGTTTGGAAGCATTCTTTAAAGGTGCTAAGGACTTTGAATATACTGATTTCATGCACGGTTTTACATCTTCAAGTGCATTAATCGGTTGTATTGTCGGCTCTGCTCTGTCTGGAGTCTTTGCAAGTAAGTTCGGAAGAAAACGCTCTCTGATATTCGCAGGAGTATGTTTCTTCATCTCCGCATGGGGCTCTATGGAACCAGAAACGTATATTATGACACAGGGCGAAGCCACATTGCCGCTCCTCAGGGTATTCAATTTCTATCGCATCCTTGGCGGAATAGGTGTGGGTATGGCGTCTGCCATTTGCCCAATGTATATTGGAGAAGTAGCACCGAGCAACATCAGGGGTATGCTGGTTAGTTGGAATCAGTTTGCAATTATATTCGGACAACTTGTAGTATACTTCGTAAACTTCATCATTCTGGGTTCTCACGCCAATCCTCTGTATGATGCAGTAGGACAAATAGCCAACTGGGCAGATTGTCAATGGACAGTTGAGACAGGATGGAGATATATGTTTGGAAGCGAATGTGTGCCAGCTGGTCTGTTCACAATACTCATCTGCTTCGTTCCAGAGACGCCGCGTTACCTCGTAATGATAGGACAAGACGAAAAGGCAAGACATATTTTAAGTCGCATAAACGGTTCACATATAGCCAACGACATCCTCTCTGATATAAAGAATACTATTACTGTAAAGACCGAAAAGCTATTCTCGTATGGTCTAATGTGTATCTTCGTTGGTGTTATGCTTAGTGTTTTCCAACAGGCTGTAGGTATTAACGCAGTATTATACTACGCACCACGCATCTTCCAGGATATGGGTATGGAAAACCCAATGGTACAGACAGTAATCATGGGAGTAGTAAACATATCATTTACCCTTGTTGCTGTGTTCACTGTAGAGAAGCTTGGTCGCAAGCCTCTTCTTATCTGGGGCTCAATAGGTATGGCAATAGGTGCCCTCGGCGTTGCCCTAACTTTCGGCAATCCTGCTCTTGGCACCGTTACGATGTGTAGTATCATGGTATATAGCGCAAGTTTTATGTTCAGTTGGGGACCTATCGCATGGGTTCTCATTGCCGAACTATTCCCAAATACTATCCGTGGTGCTGCTGTAGCTATAGCCGTTGCCTTCCAATGGATATTCAACTTTATCGTTAGTTCGACATTCGTACCGATGTTCAATATGCATCTCACACCAAACGACAATTTCGGTCATTGGTTCACATATAGTCTGTATGGAGCTATCTGCATAATAGCTGCGATATTTGTATGGAAACTTGTTCCTGAAACAAAAGGAAAATCTCTTGAAGACATGAGTAAGCTCTGGAGAAAAGAAAAGTAACACATACCAGCTCGGGATAATAATATTCAATATATGCCTTATATAACAAACATTGTTATATAGGGCATATTGGTATCATAAAACCTAACACTAGATATTCTATAAAGGAGCTAGCATAAAAAAAGCCCAGCAAATATGCTGAGCTATCTAAAAAGTAGCGGGACCCAGGATTGAACTGGGGACCTCATGATTATGAATCATGCGCTCTAACCAGCTGAGCTATCCCGCCATCACTTCTTTTTTGCGTGTGCAAAGGTATGACAAAAAAATTAAATACCAAAAAAAATCAAAAGAAAATATTCATTTACCACCATTTTTTCGTATTTTTGCCACTGTAATATACACACATTTCACAAAACTAACATACTAAAGCTTGAGACAATGAATAAGAACAAGAAGCAAATACTCCTTGAATTCGAGCTTAACGCTACTTCTCCAAGCATCATTTGGCCCTTGATAAGCGAAGCTACAGGACTAGAAAGATGGATGGCAGACAAGGTTGAACGAAACGGCAACAAGCTGTTATTCACCTGGGGAACATCATGGCAAAACAAAGATGAGCGTTCTGCCACCATCACAAAAGAGATTAAAGAGAAGCTAATAAGGTTTAAATGGGATGAAGATGAAGACCCTAACGCCTACTGCGAACTAAAGATTGAAATTGGAGAAATAACCAACGACTACATTCTTGCTGTTACCGACTTTGCCGAAGCTGACGACATTGACAGCCTGAAAGAGCTCTGGGAAGACAATATGGAAATGCTTCATCAAGCTTCTGGGCTATAGTAATAAGAGAGATTGTCTCTTTTTCTCCTCCACCGTTGCACTTAGCTTATCCTCCCAACTACCTGAAGACACCTTCCACCCTAACTTTTGAAGTTTCTCCGTAGAGAACACCGCATGGCTTATTGCCGTAAACGATTGCTTCTCGACATCTGTTGGGGAAGCAAAAACTACCTTCTTACCATTGCTTTTCGCTATCGCTGAAGCAAGGCTGCGTATTGTAAACGTAGAATTAGCATCGGCTACATTATAGGCATTTCCCCTTTCGCCCTTCAACAAAATATATAGTAAAGCAACCGCACAATCCACAACATAGCACCAAGAACGCATCTGCAAGCCATCGCTCTTCATAACAATATCCTCACCACGAAGTACATTACGTATAAACTGACAATACACTCTATTGTCGCTCTCCGTAAAATGCGGTCCATAAGTATGACATGGACGGGCAATAACAACATCCGCTCCATACTCATCTGCATACGAAACACACAACGTTTCTGCTGCACGCTTTGAAGAAGGATAGCATGAACGCACCTTAGCACAGTCTACATATCCGCTATCTGTTTCAGTAAATGTGCGTTTGTCTTCGCCATAAATCTCTCCCGTAGAGACATATAGCATACGATGCATAGAATGAGACATACCATATTCCATAAGATTTGCCACTCCATATATATTCGACTTTATAACTTCAACTGGGTTATTCTTGAAGAATACTGGGCTGGCATTGCTTGCAGCATGAATGATATAATGAAAATCCTTATCCGACACTAGCTTCTTACATACATCGTATTTTAGGAAATGGAAAGTAGGATCATCCATAAACTCATCAAAGAGCATGCGTGCCCTTTCTTCGTTTCTTCCTGCAGCATATATATGATATGTATGCTGCCGTTTCATCAATATCTCCACAAGGCATCCCCCGATTAGTCCTGTAGCTCCCGTAATGAGAATGTTACAGTTTTCGAGTTTTTTCCACGGCAATAGCTGCTGCCCAGCCTTTAGAATATCGTTTTCGTATGTTGTCATATTAGCGTATAGTCTTCTATTTAAGCCACGACTCTTTCTCTACATGCATAAGAGCCTTAAGGATTTCGAGGTCTTCCACCGTAGTTACCTTGATGTTCTTCTCCGAACCAGGTACGATATGCATCTCCCTACCTCCCAGTTCTGCCATCAGCGTACACGAAGCTACGGAGTTTGTGATACCCTTTTCCTTTGCCTCCTCATGTGCAGCAATAAGGTTGCGCAAGCGGAAAGTCTGAGGCGTCTGCGTTCTTATCAGCTTGTCTCGTGGTATACTTGTATTGGTTGAAAATCCATCTTCACTCTCCAGTATCGCTTCTCTACATTTTATTCCCGTTATAGCATAGCCATATTTCTTGCATATAGCGATATTAGAAGATATTATATCTTGCGATATCAAAGGACGAACGGCATCATGAATAAGCACAAGGTCTTCATCGCCCACTCCTGCATCCCTTAATCCATAGATACCATTGTGTATAGACTCCTGTCCGTTGTTACCTCCATTGAATATCCACTTCAGTTTCGTTACAGAGAACTGGTTTGCATACGACTGCAATACCGTTTGCCACCCGTCAAGACATACTACGGCAATACCATCAATGTCTGGATGACGCTGAAAAGCAAGTAGTGTATGGATGATTATCGGACAGTTGTCTACGTGCATAAACTGCTTCGGTATGTCCTGTCCCATCCTGTTGCCAGAGCCTCCTGCTATTATAAGAGCGTAATTCATTGTTATTTCTTTTTATATTTAGTCGACATAAGGGGATATAGTTTATATTTTAAAGTCCACGTTCTTCCTTATTTCTTCTCTCGTTTCCTTCTTATTTATATTCAGATATGCACGATTGTGCTTCTCTATGCGCTGTTCCTCTGGAGGAAACTGCATATAATCGTTGAAGAAATGTCTAAGGTATTCATCGTAGTTTTCGGGCAATAAGACTGTAGTATCCTCAAACTGAAACTCTTTTCCCTTACCGAGCCACGACTTTGGGAACACCTCTTTATGTCCGTACGAACCAGTATACACCTGCACATTCTTTGCCGTTTCATAGTCGTACATATGACTAAGCCTGTCCATCTGCCATATCAGACGACGTCGAATAGATGACCTACAGAAGAACGCAAGTGTCTTTATGGCAAAGCGTCCCCACTCTTTCGGGTCTTTAAGTAGCGACATATATTCTGCAAAAGTGTTATGTGTAGATACTGCATTCAACCGATTTATGATTTTAGTATACCTATCTTTTAGCTCCCATGCCTTATTTATATCATCGTCTGTAGCATCGAGCGGAAAGATATCCACGTATAGTCCTATTACACAAGGTATCTGTCTGTCCTCTACAAGAGTAGTATTTTTGTTTGAAATCTTTGAGAAATACAAAGGATATGTATCGTCATTATACGGCGTGATAAGCTCATATTTTCCAAAGTCGGTAGTCTTGGCTATCTCAAGAAGCCTATCGTAGTCGGGGCGTGGCATTATCACGTCTATATCATCATCCCATGGTATAATGCCCTGATGGCGTACTGCTCCTATTGCCGTTCCGGCACAACAATAGTATGTAAGTGAGTTATCCTTGCATATCTGCATAAAAGCTTTCAGAATATCAAGGATTGTGGCATTCCATTCTTTCTTTATGTTCTTTATGTCCATACAATTCTTACATGTAATACAAAGACAAAGGTAATGTAAAATATGTCTTATACAAAAAGAAAGCCTACTTTTTATTTTTTCTCTTGCTATGATAGTTGTAAATTTGCAAAAACTTTAGGCTAACGAATGGAAACTTTAAAGGAAAAAACTGCAAAAGGACTCTTTTGGGGAGCTATGAACAGCGGCACGATGCAGATACTAAACCTCATCTTTGGTATTGTTCTTGCCAAGCAGCTCTCGCCTGGCGACTATGGTATAGTGGGTGTTCTCACTATCTTCTCGCTCATAGCAGGTAATTTACAGAGCAGCGGATTTACCCAAGGGCTTACAAACATAAAGCATCCTACGAGCAACGACTATAATGCCGTATTCTGGTTCAACGTTATTGTCAGTGCTGTAATATACATCCTGCTTTTCTTTGCTGCCCCACTCATTGCCTGGTATTTCCATTCCCCCGTGTTGACAAAACTATCACGCTTTGTCTTTCTCGGATTCTTTATCTCAGCCTTCGGTATAGCCCACAATGCTTATATGTTCAAGAACATTATGGCAAAGGAACGCACCATAACAGGTTTCGTATCTCTCGTTATATCGGGCTTATGTGGTATAACTCTTGCCTGCAATGGCATGGCATACTGGAGTTTGGCATGGCAGTCGGTTCTTTTTGTCCTTATTCAGAATATCTGCCGCTACTACTATACCTACGATAAGTGGCATCCTTCTTTTCATATAGACTTCTCCCCAATAAAGAAGATGTTCTCTTTCAGCGTGAAGATTCTTATCACTTCCATCATAAATACGATAAACAGCAATGTCCTTACGTTTATCATCGGTCATAAATTTCCTATGGCTGCGGTGGGCAATTTCACCCAAGCTAACAAATGGAACACTATGGCTTACAGCACAATTTCTGGAACAATAGAACAAGTAGCACAACCTGTTCTGGCACAGATTACTAACGATAGCGAACGTGAAAAGCGTGTGTTCCGCAAACTAATGCGCTTCACAGCGTTCTTTTCTTTCCCTGCTTTGTTCGGCTTGTCGCTTGTTTCTCAAGAGTTTATCTTACTCACCATTGGTGAGAAGTGGGCAGAGTGTATACCCATGCTTCAGGTGTTATGCGTAGGCGGAGCATTCTTTGCCTTCAATACGATGTATCAGCAGTTGGCAATAAGCAGTGGCAGGTCTGACATATATATGTGGTGCAACATTGCGCAGATTATACTTCAGATAGCCCTAATACTTGTTTCGTGCCACTACGGCATATTCACAATGGTCGTAGCCTATACTATTTTCTCTATTCTATGGCTAGGCGTGTGGCAATATCAGGCACACCGCATAATAGGTATTGGTATTACGGAGGTATTAAAAGATACCATGCCGTTCATGCTATCTGCTGCTGTTGTGACGACTGCAACATATTTCATCACCCTGCCAATACATAATCTTTTGGTTCTTTTACCACTTCGAATTGTCATTGCTGCCATATTGTATTTCGCAATAATGAAGCTTGCCAATGTAGAAATTCTTAATGAATGCTTACGCTTTGTCGGCAAGAAACGAGGCTAAAGGCATACTCTTCTTAGACCTTTAGTCATTGCTATAAATATCTTCGTAGCCCTTCTGCATTTTCTCTACCGTGAAGCGTTGATGCACAAACTGCTTGGCTTTATCAACAAACTCGTTTCTATCGGCAGTTGGTATTATCTCTCGAAAGATTTTAAGATACTCCTCATTACTATTACCATGCGCTGTGAGTTGCCAGTCGGCTGGTACTGTCTCGTTCAATCCCTTACAATCGCTACATATCACGGGTAGTCCTGCGAATGACGCTTCTACAGACATCAGTGGCAAACCCTCAAACTCCGACGGCATAAACATATAGTCGAACGATGCGAGATACGCCGACAAACCAAATATAGGTTTATACATCGACACATTGGAAAGATGTGCTATTTCTTTGTCTACCATAGTCTGCAGCTTTCCACCTCCTACAACATGGAAATGATACTCTGGCATATTCTGCATCTGCTTTATTATATATATAAGGTGGGATATTCCTTTCTGCTCATCAAAACGACCAGCAAAAAGAATGTTTGTCTTACCCTTTACTATCCCCTTAAACTCTTTCTGCTCCACCTCTGGCACACCATTATATATAATAGGTGGTACGGAGGAGTATTCTCGAGTATAACATTCAAGTACCGACTGCGATATTGCAACATTGGCATTGTTACGCTGATAGAAGCGTTCAACCTTACGTCCGAAGCGTTTAAGACCCGTCCACAAGCACGTATTGTGTATTGTTCTGACGATGCGGCAATGGTTCTGCAACCACGGGAACACCTTAAAGAAAGCCCACAAACACATATCGGGAGTCTCCGTATGTGCATGAATAACATCTGGATGATACCGCAACCATATATATAGAAAGCGTAATGGGAAAAGGATAGCAGCTATTCTCTCTGCCATAAAATGATAATGAAAGGCTGGCATCCATGAACGATGACACACCACTCCCGAAGCATCAAGCTCTGCAAGAAAGCCATTGGTGAAGTCAGAGTTCCCTCTCAGTATCTCCACAATATGATATTCAAAGTCATCATTCCCCGACTCTGCTATATTTGCCGCCACACGTTCTGCACCTCCAAGCTCAAAGTGGGAGATAATATGAAATACACGCTTCTTCATCGTTCATACCGCTTTAACACCTGTGCCACCTCCTCTGCACAATGGCGATCGTTATATATCCGCTCTGCAAGTTGGCGTGCTCGCTTGCCCATCTCCTTTGCTTCGTCGGGATGTTCCTGAATATAGCGTATGGCATTTACCCATCCTCCCTCGTCATAATAAGCCACGGATATACCACAGCCTTCTTTGTCAAAATCAACTGGTATCTGCGGATTACGGCTACATATTATTGGCAATCCGAAAGCGAGAGCTTCTACCACCGTTGTCAGCCCCACGGTATACTTTGTTTCCAAACAGCAGATAACGACACATGCCGAATGGTATACCGTAGCACTTAGGTTTGCCTGTTGATAGCCTGACATAAAGTGTACCTTGACATTATCGTTCACCTTCATATCCTTGAACATCTGTTCATAATCGATACCGCAGTTGCTCTTGTTTAGATATATATCAAGCATGGCTTCCGTCTGATTAAAAGCTGCAACAAGGGTTTTCATATCTCTCCGCTCCCTACCTGTAGAAATAAAGCCCTCATGATGGTCAATGGGATAATCGGTCATTATGCGGTCATAATAGTCGAGGTCTGCTCCCCAATGTGCCACGTGCATACGTTCAGGTCTTGCCTTACGTGTCTGCAACGAGTCGTCGTATAGCTTTTGCGAGAAGAAGAACATATCGTCTATGCCACGGTAAAACAATCTGCCGAGCCACTCACGCCATCTCTTCTTTGGCGTTATGATTGGCTGATGATGCCATATAACGATAGGTTTCCTAAACAATCCCAAGGCACGAAGAAATATTACGAGTTCCAAATATTTATAGTGGGTGGCGTATACTGCATCTATCTTACTATAATTCTTCAGTATCTGCCACAACACATATAGGGCTGACATTAGTCGTCCTCCACCTTCCTTGTGCTTATGCATAATCATACTTATGCCGAGCTCTTTCAGATGCGTTGCGCCATATAGGAGATGTCCTGGGAAACATCCTTTTTCCCATTCGCCATATATGTATTGTATATCTTCTGTATGGTAAAAGTAAATTCTCATACTCATCTGTTTATCTCTCCACTCCCTCTAAGAACACTCGTCTTACTATAGGCGATGTGTAGGCATACGGTATATATTCTATAGAGGATATCGGTTCTGTGATAAAGAAATTAGCCTTCTTCCCTTCTGCTATGCTACCATATTCCTCGCTCTCTCCCATAGCACAGGCGGCATTGATAGTAGCGGCATTGATAGCCTCTGCAGGCAAAAGCCTTAGCTTTATACACGCAAGAGACACTATAAACTTCATATCTCCCGATGGCGTAGAACCAGGGTTATAGTCGCTTGCCACTGCCACTGCCAATCCTGAGTCTATCATCTTGCGTGCCTTGCCATACGGTAGGTTAAGGAAGAATGATGTGCCTGGCAACACTGTTGGCATTGTATCCGTACCTCGCAGTATCTCTATCTCCTCTTCGGTCATACTCTCAAGGTGGTCTACCGACAATGCTCCGTGCTGCACCCCTACTTCCACACCGCCAGATGAAGCAAGTTCATCAGCATGTATCTTGGGTTTCATGCCCCATTTGTCAGCGGCTTCAAGGATGCGTGATGTTTCTTCGGGGGTAAAAAATCCCTCGTCGCAGAACACGTCTACATAGTCGGCAAGCTTCTCTTTGCCCACTTGGGGTATCATCTCATTAACTACGAGGTCTACGTAATCTGCCTGCGAATATCCTCTACCTACGGCATGTGCACCGAGAAAGGTGGATTTAACCTTCAGTGGCGATGTCTCCTTTATGCGCTTAATAACACGCAGCATCTTCAGCTCGTCCTGCGTGTTCAGTCCATATCCGCTTTTTATCTCCACGCATCCTGTACCCTTGCGCATTATCTCCTCCATCCTGAGCATCGCCCCTTCGTACAGTTGGTCTTCAGAGAACGTATGGAGCAGGTCTGCCGAATTGAGTATTCCTCCTCCTCGCTTTGCTATTTCTGCATAACTAAGACCACGGATTTTGTCTACGAACTCTCCCTCTCTGTTGCCTGCATACACGATATGTGTGTGAGGATCGCACCACGAAGGAAGCACAGCTCCTCCTCTTGCGTCTACTTCCTTTATGGCTCCAAACTGTTCAATGTGTAAGTTGTCCATTGTTCCCCATGCCTTGAAGCATCCGTCTTCTATGAGCAGCCATGCGTTTGACATCGTTTTAAGCCGTGCCATATCCTTTCCGCAGAGTTTCCGTTTATGGGCGGTATCTATGCCAGCAAGTATTCCTATGTTTGTTATCAGCAGTTTCATAATATATATCGAATAAGCAAAATCGGAGTTCTCCCTCAACACGAAGAACTCCGACATTATTGTTTCGGCGTGTTCTATAAATTCCACGCATTATTAAAGGCGTTTTCTAAAAAATTCCACGCATTATTATTGACGGATATACTCCTTGATTTATTTTTTTAGAACACCCGCCTTACTTGTATATTATCTCAGGAACTCTATAGAATGTTGTATATGGGGATACATAACCTCGTCGTTTACGATAAACGGAACAACCTTTCTATATTCGTCGTAGATAGCCTCAACAGCTGGCGACGACTTGAGTGGGCGACGGAACTCTAATGCCTGTGCAGCATTGAAAAGCTCTATGGCGAGCACTCTCTCCACGTTGAGCACCACCTTATATAGCTTTATTGCTGCGTTAGCACCCATGCTGACGTGGTCTTCCTGTCCTTGCGACGATGGTATGCTATCTACCGACGATGGAGTACATAGGCTCTTGTTCAAACTTACTACAGATGCTGCCGTATACTGGGTTATCATAAATCCGCTGTTAACACCTGGATTGGCTACAAGGAAACTTGGCAATCCACGTGTGCCAGATACGAGTTTGTATATTCTGCGTTCCGAGATATTGGCGAGTTCGCTAAGTCCTATTGACAAGAAGTCCATAGGCAAGGCTATCGGCTCTCCATGGAAATTACCAGCAGAGATAATGAGGTCGTCGTCTGGGCATACCGTAGGGTTGTCTGTAGCTGAATTTATCTCTATGTCGATAACGGACTTTACATATTCAAGGGTGTCCTTTGCTGCTCCATGTACCTGTGGTATACAGCGGAAAGAGTATGGGTCTTGAACATACGACTTTGGCTCTTGTGCTATCTCGCTACCCTCAAGCAACTCTTTCATACGGGCTGCCGTAGAGAGTTGTCCCTTGTGCGGACGTACCACGTGTACGGCTTTCGTAAATGGTGATAGCAATCCGTAGTAAGCATCGAGCGACATTGCAGCAATCTTGTCTGCCCAATCGCATAGGCGCATACCGTTTAGCACTGCCCAAACGGCAAAGGCACTCATATTCTGCGTACCATTGAGCAGGGCGAGTCCCTCTTTTGAAGCGAGCTTTATAGGACTCCAGCTCTTGGCTTTGAGTACCTCCGCACCGCTCATCACCTTGCCTTGATACTCTACCTCACCCAGTCCTACGAGTGGCAGACACAGATGGGCAAGAGGAACGAGGTCGCCTGAAGCACCGAGCGAGCCTTGCATATATACTATTGGATATATGTCGTTATTGAAGAAGTCTATCAGTCGCTCCACGGTGTCGAGCTTACAACCTGAATAACCATAGCTCAACGACTGTATCTTCAGCAGTATCATTATCTTTACGATATCGTTAGGCACACGGTCGCCTGTACCGCAAGCGTGAGACATCATCAGGTTTATCTGTAGCTGCGCCAGTTGGTCTGCTTCTACCGACACGTTGCACAGCGAACCGAAGCCTGTGGTTACGCCATAGACAGGCGTTGTGGTTTCGGCAATCTTCTTGTCGAGATATTCACGGCATCTTACTATTCTGCTTCGTGCATCATCGCTCAACTCAAGTTTGTAACCTTTCTCTATAATCTCGCCTATACGCTCTATCGTAAGGTGGTCTGCAGAAATTTTATGTATCATAGTGTATGTATATTATACTTAGAATTTGTTTATCAGTTCATCGTCCACTACGTTTGGCATCGTTACCTTTAAGCCTGGTGTGCGCTGCATCTCACGCTCTATGCTACTCATAGACCCATCGTTGCGTGCCCAGCTACGGCGTGCTATACCATTGTTAACGTCCCAGAAGAGCATCTCTCGTATGTGGCGGGCTGAGTTGTCATCACCATTTATCACCATACCGAAGCCTCCGTTGATTACTTCTCCCCAGCCTACTCCTCCTCCATTGTGGATTGATACCCATGTAGCACCACGGAAGGAGTCGCCAATAACGTTCTGCACAGCCATGTCGGCACAATACTGTGAGCCGTCGTAGATATTACTTGTCTCACGGAATGGAGAGTCGGTGCCCGACACATCGTGGTGGTCTCTACCGAGAACGATAGGCATTGATATCTCTCCGCTCTTTATTGCCTCGTTGAAAGCAAGGGCTATCTTTGTGCGTCCCTCGCAGTCGGCATAGAGGATACGTGCTTGTGAGCCTACGACGAGATGGTTCTTGCCTGCCTCACGTATCCAATGTATGTTGTCTGCCATCTGTCCCTGTATCTCTTTTGGAGCCTTGGTCTTTATCTCTTCCATCACTTCGGCTGCTATGCGGTCGGTAACTTCGAGGTCTTTAGGATCGCCCGATGTGCATACCCAGCGGAATGGACCGAAGCCGTAATCGAAGAACATAGGCCCCATAATATCCTGTACGTATGATGGATAGCGGAACTTTCCGTCGGCTTTTACGATATCTGCCCCTGCACGCTTCGATTGCAAGAGGAAGGCGTTGCCATAGTCGAAGAAATACATACCTTTTTCCGTAAGGCGGTTGATGGCTGCCACCTGACGGCGCAATGACATCTGTACGAGTTCACGGAACTTTTCTGGCTCGTCTGCCATCATGCGTTTCGACTCTTCGAGGGTTACGCCTACTGGATAATAACCTCCAGCCCAAGGGTTGTGCAATGATGTCTGGTCGCTACCGAGGTCTACGTGTATATCTTCATCAGCAAGGCGTTCCCATAGGTCTACTACATTGCCTACGTATGCCATGCTTACCGTGCGTTTCTCTGCTACTGCCTTGCGGATGGCTGGGATAAGCTCGTCGAGATTGTCGTGAAGCTCGTCCACCCATCCTTGGTCGTAGCGTTTCTTTGCTGCGAGAGGGTTTATCTCTGCCACTACGCTCACTACTCCTGCTATGTTGCCAGCCTTGGGTTGTGCTCCCGACATACCGCCAAGACCTGACGAAACGAATAACATTCCGTGGATATCGTTAGGCTCATCGGCTTTCTGCATCTGCTTACGGGCTGCATTGAGCACGGTGATGGTGGTGCCGTGGACGATGCCCTGCGGACCGATATACATATACGAGCCAGCCGTCATCTGTCCATACTGGCTCACGCCAAGGGCGTTCATGCGCTCCCAGTCGTCGGGTTTTGAATAGTTGGGTATCACCATACCGTTTGTTACCACCACTCGTGGAGCGTTTTTGTGGGAGGGGAACAATCCCATAGGATGTCCTGAATACATCACGAGGGTCTGCTCGTCGGTCATCTCGCTCAGATATTTCATGGTGAGACGATACTGTGCCCAGTTTTGGAATATAGCTCCGTTTCCGCCGTATATGATAAGTTCGTGAGGATGCTGCGCCACTGCGGGGTTTAAGTTGTTCTGTATCATGAGCATTATGGCTGCAGCCTGTTCCGACTTATGTGGATATTCGTCTATCGGACGGGCATACATCTCGTAGCGTGGGCGATAGCGGTACATATATACTCTGCCGTATTCGTGAAGCTCCTGCATAAACTCCGGGGCGAGCTTCTCGTGCAGATGCTTGGGGAAATAGCGTAGGGCATTGCGAAGGGCAAGGCGTTTCTCTTCGGCTGTGAGTATGTCTTTACGCTTGGGGGCGTGGTTTATCTCTTTGTCGTATGGCATTGCCTCGGGCAGGGTGTCGGGAATACCGATACGTATCTCCTCTTGAAACTGTTCTGTTGTCATATTATTGTTGTTTTATTGTAGTTATTTTATCGAGAATTATATCCAAAGTTTTAACCTAAATAGTTTATGATAAATTTGTGGTACATTAATGATTATTCGTGTTTAAAAGAAAGAGCATTAATGTTCAAGAATATCTTGCTTAATTCTTGATTTTAGCCTCTACAGCAGCCGAAATATCTTTTTCTTCTGCGTTTGCCTTTTCTATCAGGGCTTCTGCCTCTGCTATTAGGGTTTCTGCCTTGGCTCTGTCGTTTAGGGATGCAGCGTTTATCTTTACGTTCATTCCTGCACCGAGCACTGCCGCACGTGCTGCAAGGGCTCCTACTCCTGCATCCGACACGCTGTTTGGATTACCAGTGGCTACCATCTCTCGGCAGAGGGCAAACACCTTATATGAGGCTTTCATCGTTTCGAGCGGCACTTCCGTGGCAAAGAGCGTTGCCCGTTGTATTGCTTCCGCACGAAGGAGTTGTTCATCTTCCGTAGTCTTCGGCATCCCGAAGGCTGACATGATGCGATTGAATGCCTCGGTGTCTTCGTCTACGAGGTGGAGAAGTTCTTCTTGAAGCTCCATGCCACGCTCTGCCCACTCTGCAAACTCATCCCAACGGTCGTCCCATCCGGGCTTATGGCTCGATAGGTTTGCCACCATTGTGCCAAGGGATGCTCCGAGTGCGCCCATATATGCCGACACGGAACCGCCTCCTGGAGCAGGGCTCTCGCGTGCCGTCTCGTCGGCAAAGCCCTTCGCTGTGAGGTCTACGAGTTTATCTTTCTTCTTCTGGTCTGCCTCAAGGAGATACTCGATGACCTTTTCTTCGGGCTTGAAAG
Source organism: Oscillospiraceae bacterium (assembly GCA_963654095.1). Lineage (GTDB taxonomy): Bacteria > Bacteroidota > Bacteroidia > Bacteroidales > Bacteroidaceae > Prevotella. Next base: position 18,371 of record CAVKAH010000006.1, on the reverse strand, counting down.
GACGTAGGTCTTCAAGTCCCATCGACTTTATCGCTATCTTCAGAATATCCTGTTTTGGTATTCCTGCTGAGCGGTGCTGTTTCTCAAGGAAATACTTGCCTGCTTCCAAGAGGGCACGCTCTGGTATCAAACCTACGATTTCTGTTCCCGTAACACGTAGTCCTCTGTTTTGCGCACAGCGGCACACTTCGTCAAAGGCTTTATGCAAGGGGGTCTGATTGATATTCGTTATGTTCATCGACACTTGGGCTATGCCATACTCATCTATATACCACCCGATGGCTTTTGTCCCCTTTAGCGTACCAGGCTGCATTATCACCTTTCCGTTTTCGTCTATCTTTTTCTTTCCTATAATAGGGTTTCCCTCACGCACAGGTCTGCCTTTCTCCCTTACGTCGAATGCTATGGCGTTGGCACGACGTGTGGATGTAGAGTTGAGATTAAAGTTTACGGCTATCAAGAAGTCGCGTGCTCCCACCACCGTACATCCCGTTTTTGCCACCTGCTCGTCGTATGGTCTGGCTCCGAAATCTGGTTTCTCGTTATCGTCGGTGATACGCTCTGCGATACCTTCATATTCACCCTTGCGACAAACGGCAAGGTTCTTTCTCTCTGGTTTCTGTGCTGCTGCCTCATAGCAATAGCATGGTATAGACAGGTTGTCGGCTATGCGTTGGGCAAGCTTTCTTGCTATTTCTGCACACTCCTCAAGTGTTATCCCACTGACGGGGACTATTGGCAGAACGTCGGTAGCTCCTATTCTCGGATGCGCACCGTGGTGCTTGCGCATGTCTATCAGCTCTGCTGCCTTTGCCACAGCATTGTAGGCTGCCTCAACAACGGCATCTGGTTCTCCTACGAATGTTACTACTGTGCGGTTTGTGGCTTCACCGGGGTCTACATCAAGGAGCTTTACTCCCTCTACCGACTCTATTGCTCCCGTGATTTGCTTGATGACATTCATGTCGCGCCCCTCACTGAAATTAGGCACACACTCTACAATCTGCTTTTTATTTGCCATACCAAGATATGTTTTTAGTATTATGATATTTCGTTAAAATAATGCGTTTGTTATTTCTCCGCAAATATAATAAATATTTGCCGTATTAAGCAGAAAAAGGGAAAGAGTTTTGTCGTATATCTTGAATTTATATTTTTCCAAAGCCTTACAGTATTTTTTCACCCCACATATATCAACATCTTTACCAATAAGCTCCTGTCTTCATGTAGGTCTTTACGACACGTAATGATAATGCTGACGAGGCATAAGAATATATTTTACGATGCACAAGTAGGGAGGTTTTACAACGTTAGCATTACAGCGAAGATTGGAGATGAATACGAGAGAGGTTGACTGGTCTTCCATTTTTAGTTTGTCGCTGAAGGTGTAGGCGGTGGGGATTGAGGTGGAAGAAAGTGCCGAAAGGTCCAAAAGGTCCAAAAGTCCATTGGTCCATTTTATATCATTATTACGTAAATAGGGGCTTTTCTCTATATATTTATTATTTTGGACCAATGGACTTTTTGGACCTTTTGGACCTTTTGGACTTTTTGGACCTTTTGGACCTTTTGGACTTTTTGGACCAATTTTGCATTCCACTCTTTTCTCTTTAGCCAGATGAAAGAGTGTTTTTATGTGGCTCGTGTCCGTGCCGATGATTAAAATCTTATGAAAAGAAAAACGACTATAATTACTTTTCGATTGAGTAATTATAGTCGCTTGCCATTTGGTAAAATATCTTTTAAGCATTATTTTTACCACATTTTAGTGACTCGCATGGGGCTCGAACCCATGACCCCAACATTAAAAGTGTTGTGCTCTACCAGCTGAGCTAGCGAGTCTCCGTATCGCCATTATCTTAAAAGCGAGTGCAAAGGTATATGTTTTGTATTATATATCCAAATTTTTTCACGTTTTTTTTGTTTCAAGAGGTATTTTCTTTAGTCTTTTCCTTATTCTTTATTCCTCTCCATCCGTGCTGTTGTCTTCCACAATCGTCTTTGCCTTATCCTTCGTAACGTATCTTTGATAATAAGCGATAAGGATTGTTGTAAGAGGAAGGGCTATGATAAGTCCGATAAACCCAAGCAACGTGCCCCATACCGATAGGGCGAGCAAAAGGATTGCGGGGTTCAGCCCCATGGCTTTCCCCATGATGCGCGGTGTTACAATCATGTCGATTATCACCTGCACTATACAGAACACGGCAACAGCACTGGCAAGGATTACCCAGAAGTTCTGTCCCGTGTCGGCTGCCTTCAGTAGGGCGAGGAACACAGTGGGTATTAGTGCGAAGGTATGTAGATACGGCACAAGGTCCATGATACCTATCAGGATGCCCAAGCCTATTGCCATGGGGAAATCGATAATAGTGAAACCTATGCAGAAGAGTATCCCCATCGTGAGTGCCACTAACGACTGTCCACGGATATAACTGTTCAACTCTCGCTCTACATCCTGCATGAGGGAATGCCAGAAAGGACGCACCTTCTTCGGAAATATCTTTATCCAGCTTGACGACAAATACTCATAATCTAAAAGGATAAAGAACATATATAATAAGGTGATGAGGGAGGCTACGATACTGATAATGACGTTTGCCGTTTCGCCAAGCACACTGAACACCTTTGGCATGGCAGACTTTATGGCATCCGTAACATCTTTTCGCTTGAACACCGACTCTATAATCTCTTTGTTTTCGTGAAGCCATTGCTGAACAATAGCTTGAAAGCTTTCTCCATTAGTGCTCTGCCTGATATAATGGGACGCCACGGTTCCTAACTTTTCAAACTGCTCGAGCATTGGCGGTATGATAAGGTAGAACACTCCACCGATAACGGCAAGTACGAATACAAGTGTTACCACGATTGATAATGCTCTCGTGGGCACATGCAGCTTATACTGCACAAACTTCACCATAGGGTAAAGCAGATAAGCCAGTAGCCAAGCTACAAAGAACGGCAGCAGCACGCCGCTGAGATAGTTTACCGTGTACAACACACCACCTACGAGCAGCACAATGCCTAGTATTCGCACAAAGCGATCAAACGTTATCTCTCTCTCAAACATACCTATTTTTCTCTATTATCTATATTTACTTGCTTGCTTGCCCTCGTTCTTCATTGCCTTCATATAGCACTCCCTACAGAGCGGCTCATATTCTGCCTGCTCGCCAAGGAGCACACGCTTATCGTTTGCCACCAATCTGTGGCTAACATAAGCCAAAGCTCCACACTTCACGCAGATGGCATGAACCTTTGTTACCTCATCGGCAATGGCACACAGGGCTGGTATCGGTCCAAAAGGCTTGCCCTGAAAGTCCATGTCAAGTCCAGCCACGATAACACGAACTCCTCTGTTGGCAAGCGAGTTGCACACATCTACCAGTCCGTCGTCAAGAAACTGCGCCTCGTCGATACCTACAACATCGATATCAGAAGACAGCAACGCTATCGACGAAGATGTATCTATCGGCGTACTCGGAATGGAATGTTGGTCATGGCTTACAACATCTATTTCCGAATAGCGCGTATCTATCGCCGGCTTAAAGATTTCTACCTTTTGCTTGGCAAACTTCGCCCTCTTCATTCTCCTTATCAGCTCCTCCGTCTTGCCAGAAAACATTGAGCCGCACACCACTTCTATTCTTCCGGGGCGGTGAGACTCCCCTGCTAAATTATTGTCCATTTGTTGGCAAAAGTACAAAGACGTTTTAAAAATTGCAAAGAAACGGCTCGTTTTTTTGCCACACATGATTAATATCATTATATTTGCGGTAAGTATGGGAACATTATATATTGTGCCGACGCCCGTCGGCAATATGGAAGATATAACGCTTAGAGCAATCCGCATCCTAAAGGAAGCTGACTTGATACTCGCAGAAGATACACGTACGTCGGGTATCTTACTAAAGCATTTTGAGATAAAGAACCAGTTGATGGCTCACCACAAATTTAATGAGCACGGCACAACGGCAGGCATCGTGGAGCGGCTGAAGGGCGGACAGACGGTAGCCCTGATAAGCGACGCTGGTACACCCGGCATTAGCGACCCTGGGTTCTATCTTGCCAGAGAGGCTATTGCTGCAGGTATCACCGTGCAGTGTTTGCCCGGAGCAACGGCTTTTGTACCTGCCATAGTATCATCAGGACTACCCTGCGATAGGTTCTGCTTTGAGGGTTTCCTACCTCAGAAGAAAGGTCATGCCACACGACTTAATGCTTTGAAAACAGAAACACGCACCATGATATTCTACGAATCGCCATACAGAGTGGTAAAAACGCTAAAGCAGTTTGCCGAGAATTTCGATCCAGAACGTCAGGTTAGTGCTTGCAGGGAGATTTCAAAAATCCACGAAGAGAGCGTAAGAGGAACACTTGAAGAGGTAATAGCCCACTTTGAGGAGTTTCCGCCTAAGGGAGAGTTTGTTATTATCCTTGCTGGAACATCAGAAAAGCCCGAGAAGGAAAAGAAGAAGCGTAAGGAAAGAAACGATAACGAAGAATAAACAATATCACAAATAATATTACTATTATGAAAAAGATTATGTTTGTATTGTTTTGCATGTCAGCTATAGTTGCTTGCAAAGATGGAAAGACACCCGAACCACAACAAAATATTGTACAGAACGACTCGCTGCAAAAGATTATTCAGCAGAGAGACAATGAGATTAACGATATGATGGGCATACTGAACGACGTGGAAGAGGGCTTCAGAGCTATAAACAAAGCCGAAGACAGGGTTACGATAGCCAAGGACGGAGAGGCTGAAAACAAGCAGGCGCAAATAAGGGAGAACATCCAGTTTATACAACAGCGTATGGATCAGAACCGCTCACTCATATCAAAGCTACAGCAGCAGATGCGTGAAAGCTCATTCAAGAGCGAGGAGCTAAAGCGCACCGTAAGCAATCTAATCAAGCAGCTTGAGGAGAAAGACGAGCAACTAAAGCAGCTTCGGGCAGAGCTTGCAGCCAAGGATATCCATATCAAGGAACTCGACCAGACTATTAACGACTTGAACACGAACGTGTCGAGCCTAAAGTCGGAAAGCGAGCAGAAGACGCAGACTATAGATTCGCAAGACAAGCAACTAAATACCGCATGGTTTGCCTTCGGTACGAAGAAGGAACTGAAAAACCAGAACATCCTTGTCAAAGGAAAGGTTCTTCAAGGCAACTTCAATAAGAGTTACTTCACAAAAATTGATATCCGTGTGGATAAAGAGATTAAGCTATATTCAAAGTCGGCTAAGCTTCTTACGATGCATCCGTCAAGCAGCTACACTCTTACCACCGATGCTAAAGACCAGTATGTACTCCGTATAACGAACCCACAGATATTCTGGAGTACAAGCAAATACCTTGTCATACAGGTTAAATAATTATTGCTGTATAGGTCAAATTGCAAGAGGGATTTACTCTACGTTTATTTCTATAGGCTAAATAATTATTGCTGTTTTAAGTTTTAGCGGACAGCAATACAGATAAAATCCCCGAACGCTTACTACATTTTGCGTTCGGGGATTATCGTTATCTTACACTCCAAAGGGATGTAAGGTGTATTTATCCAATTTTACTTCATCAAGTTCTTACCTGTCAGTACCTTCTTTACATTCTTGGCAGTAGAGGCATCAGATACAGGGAATGTGCGAGACATGATGTCCCACTGAGCATTATTAGAGTCCATGTGTGAGTTGAACGAAGCACGGGTTACCGTTGTACCATAGTCGTCAGTAACGGCAAACACGATAACATACCACCCTCTCTCGTCTGCTGTGAAGCTGCGCTTGAAGGTAAACGTATTACCAAGTTCCTTTACGCCATCGGTAACATCTGTCGCATCTGTAGAATTCTCCACACATACTGCCCAAGCATCAGATGGTTTGTCATAGTTGCCACTCTTCATGTATTCGTTGAGGGCATTGTCCCAACTATTCTCTTTCATAACGAGGAGCTTTGCTTTCTTGATGCTTTCTGCCTTTGTCTTTATCTCATACCGTACTGCAACCTCGCCTACTCCGTCTTCATTGCTATCGCCACTCATATAGTTGGTGATACTAACCTCTGGACAATCATTACTTGACAAAGGCTTGATATGCTGATTGAGCACCTGAGCTTTCACCCAGTTGCCATCCTTATCGATACCAAGTACATAGAAAGAATAGTCGCCTTCTTTACTGATGCTCCATACTTGCTCATTGTCGTTGCCTAATTCTATCCACTGGTCGCGTGTGAAGTCGGTTCCTTGCGTAAACATCATATAGTCGTAGCCGTACAGAGTGATAAACTCGTCGATAGACTTTGCCGTGCCGAGCACCATGTGCAAGGTCTTGATATCCTCTCCCGACTGCACATCGAAGAAGGCATTGCCGTTGGCATCGAGTCCTTTGTACTCAACAGAGAGCGTCTGACTGCTCTCTGCAGGATTGGTAGTATGTACTTTCACCCACGTCATATCATCATCAAGCGATGCATTGTCGCCTGATGTTACTGTTACGCCACAAGTAACGATATAATAGTCTTGTCCGCTTGGAATAAACTGCGTAACGCCACTTTCATCTTTCTCACCATTTGTATAGGTGTATGTCTGCGTACCAGTTCCTGTTTCGGCATTGTTTGCATAGATAAGAGTTTTGAAGATGGCTTTCATCGCATCTTCGTTAGTCTCATCAAGAGTTGCGCCACTATTAAGCTGCATATAGAGCAAATCCACGTATGACTTCTTCAACAACATGTGTACGTAAAGTTTGTTGGCTTGCTTTGTCTCCACCTTGTATGTTACGTAGTTCTTGCCTACATCTGTCTTTGCTATCTCTACATTTTTCTGCTCTGGCACACCCTCTGGTCTACCGAATGAGATATAATCATCCTCTGCCAACTCTACCGTAGCAACAGTGTTGTCGCCGAGATTTAGATTTACTTTCTGCTGCGCATAGGTCGTTGTGTATAACGAGGCTGCAGCTATCATAAGTGCTGATAATATATATTTCTTCATATCGTTTCCTCCTTTCCTTATTTTGTTACTCTTGTTGCTGTACCCTCATAATGACCTGTAAGGTTTCCACCGAACTTTGACGAGCCATAGACTGCGAAGTCTACGCTTGTTTTATCGCCATTCACGGTTACACATACATTGCCGCCAAGTGCTATTGCGTCATCACCATTTACCGTAGCCTTTGAATAGGTTTCTCCATCATATTTAACAGAGATAAGAGCATTAACATCTGTGCCAGAGAAGCCATGCTTCATGTCATCATTAACAAAGTCGTCTGGACAAGTTACTACGATATCGGCATCTGCCATACCTTCAACGGTGGTAATACCCTCCTTATGCGAAAGGTAAACTGTATACATACTTCTATCTTCGTCACTATCGTCTACCTCCACTACACATGACTTCAAATCTATTGGGTCGCCGTTGGCTACGGTATAGTTGCTCGGAATAGTAAGGTCGTATTCTGCTGGTGTGCCACGATAATACACCTTTAGGTCGGTATCACCATCTTTGCCCATTCCCTCTATATCTACGATTACGCTATATTCTCCGTCTCCAAGGTCGTTTACGCTCACATAGCCTGTACCATTACCTGAATATCCATTGTAAAGGCTAACAACCTGCGGATTATTTACGTCGGTAACATTATCATGGTACGTCAGTTCATACTCACGAGAACCCTTGATATCGATGTCTGTACCGTCCATCTCTTTCGTTGGAACGAAGAGACGTATATAATAATAGGTATCATCAAGGTCGTTTGCCTTATCGATATTACCTGGTGTCAAGTAGAATGCCACGCCATCAGCAACCTTCTCAGCAAAAGCGGCACGTAGGTCTTTACGTTCTCCGTTTACGGTAAAGTAGTATGGGTTCTGGTTTATTTGTGTATAAGCTCCCTTATACTGTGCATTGAAAGCCTCTGCTCCATCTGCTGGTTCTCCATTGAAACGAAGCTCTAACTCACCATCTTCAATATTCATATATAGCGTTCCGTCGGTAAAGAGATCCGTATAGTCGTCTGAAGAGAACATAGGTGGCTCATAGTCATCATCCTCATCGTATCTCTTGGTGTCGCAGAAAAACACCTGAAACATCTCGTCTTCCTCATACTCATCCTGGAACTTGCTCAGCGTGATATTCTCTCCGAATAGCGATGGCGACATTACTATCTGCATATAATAGTCGCCTACAGCTACATCTGAAACACTCTTTGCGTCTTCGTCAGAAGAGAGATAAACGTATATTAGTCCGTCTTTCTGATCTATAATGGCTGACTTCATCTCAATCTCTTGGTCGCCAACCTTCACAATATTACCATCAATAGATGCACTCTTAGGGAATGTTATATTGTCTATGTCCTTGCCTATCTCATACGAAGCCACGATACGTCCGTTCTTAACGACGAACACTTTGTTGTCGTCTGCGCTCTGTGCCATGACGCTAAGGGTAAGTCCCCACACCATAGCGAACAAGAATAATATCTTCTTAGTCATAATCTTTCAATAAAAACGTTTGTTGTGTGTATTATCGTTTCACCATTTTCAGCGACTGTCCGCCTGCCTTTATCACGTACACTCCATTGGCGAGCGACTGCACGTCTACCATTGCCTTGCCGTTTGCCGATACTGCCTTTCCTACAAGTTCACCGCTTGTAGAGAATATCTCAAGCTGTTTGCCATCTGCAAGTCCCTCTGCACTTATCGTATTACCATTGGAACGAAGCGTAACATCACTTCCCCTTTTCTGCGAAGCTATTGATGTAGTACCAGCGGTAAGACTAATCTTCTCAATATCCACAATCTTATGTGTTGCTACAGTATTCCCGTCTTTGTCGGAGAATACGGCGTTGTCGTCTGCCACTTGCAGCTTAGCCACCTGCGACAGCGTAATCACATGACTCGTGCCGTCTACATAAAGCACGTCAACCTTACCCTCATCTGCCGCTGCGGTAAGTGCAATGCCACAAAAGAATAAGGCTGCTAAAAGTTTTGATCTCATAATGATAACATAATTAAAGTTGGTTAATAATATCGACAATATTTGTCGTTATATCTTTTAAATTGGTCCAAAGGTACTGAATTACATCAAAAAAACATGGCATAATACATAAAAATCATGCATAAACATGAATTTATCATTCTATTTTTGTCATATAAGCCTTGCTTTTACATGAAACGAGCCCTAAAAGTTTTCACCTTTAGAGCTCGTTTATATTATTTTACTGCGTTGCTAACTACGCAGCAACGTATGTGCTACTTAGATACGTTATCTGGGTTTTGTGCATCTTTCAGAGCCTTGCTACTATCAAGGTCGCTCTTTGGAATCTTGAACAGATAAGTTTTCTTTGGCTTGAATACTATTTCGCTGGTCATGTAAACGATGTTTGCCTGCTTTGTAAGACGGCATTTCTCCTCTGCAAAGTCAGCGAGCTTATCCTTACGCAACTCGTCGAAGAATACTTTACCCTCACCAATGAACTCATAACGACGCTGATTCAAGATGTCTGTATCGATATCTGTCTGTGAAGTTCCCTGTGGCAATGCTGCCAAACCTGCACGCTGACGTACCTTATTCAACTCATTCAAGCCATCGCCTGCACTCAGCAAGTTGGCTGCCTCTGCATAGTTAAGGAGAACTTCAGAGTAGCGAAGGATTGGGAAGTTGGCATTAGGCATTTGCAGACTGTAATCTGTACGGTTATCGAAATACTTGCAGTTGAATACTGCCATTATCTCACCGTTCTTGTCGTTCCAAGCCTTAGGCTCCCATGTGTATGTATTTACATTATAACGGCAAGGCTGAGATGTCAAGTCCTTAGCAGTAGGACCACATAGTCCCTCGAAGTAAGAGAGTAAAGCATTGGCACGCTTGTCGCCGTTCTGAACCATCTCCTTATACAAGAAGCCTGACACACCGAAACGTGCATACTGATAGCATCCCATATAAGCATTGTTAGTACGTCCAAGACCGAAGCGGATGTGCATACAGTTGCTCTGACCTGCCTGTGATGAGTACTGAAGCTCAAACAATGACTCCTTACAATTCTTTGCATTAGCATTGAACCAGTAGAAGTTGTCTGTAAACTCTGGCATAAGGTCATAAATCTGCGAGTTGATAACCTTTTCGCTATAGCTCTTAGCGAGTTTCAAGTCTTCAACATTATTGTCGTTCATCGTAGCTTTGTACAGGTAAACCTCACCAAGAGCAGCCTCAGCAGCACCCTTTGAAGCACGCCATACATCATAACCACTTGTGCCACGTGTAGGAAGTAACTCCTCTGCCTGTTTCAAGTCTTCGATAACACGATTGTAAGTTTCCTCTACAGAAGCTCTCGGTATTTCAAGTCCTTCCACACCATTTGTATATGTTGTTGTGATAGGTACACCTCCGTATAGTCGGAGCAGATGGAAGTAAGTATATCCTCTAAGGAACAAAGCCTGTCCCTTTATCCAGTTTCTGCTCTGCTCACTCATAGTTACACCGTCAACACGTCCTAACACGATGTTTGCACGGTTGATACACTCGTAGCCATATCCCCAAATTTTCATCACACCACCTACAGACTCACTGTTGGCATAGCTCCACTGTGAGAGTTCGTGCATGTTATCCTTAGGATATGTTGCCCATCCCTGCTCTGTAAGCATTTCTATCTCCGCAAGATAGAGCGCATTATTACCACTATAGAGGCGACGGAAGCGGTTGTATGTTGCATCAAGTGCTGTCTGCACCTCTGTCTCTGTCTTATAATATGAGTTAGGGTCGATGAATGTATATGGCTTCTCATCGAGGTCGCTACAACTTGTAAAGCCTGCGGCTAAAGACATCATAGCTACACCTGCCATTAAGAATTTTATCGCTTTCATTTTACTTAGTTTTTTAAGGTTTAGAACTTGATGTTTACACCGAACATGATAGTCTTTCCGTATGGGTTAGACACGTCGCCGTTCTCTGGGTTGTAACCGATGTGGTTGGCTGATGTTACGAAGTTCTGGAAGTTAACGTTAAACACAAGACTCTTGATATAGTCGGTTTTGATGAGCTTACTAAAGTCGTAGCTCAACTGAATGTTCTTCAAAATGAAGTAAGACCAATCTGCATTTGTGCGGTCAGATAGTACTACCCCCTTAGCACCTACTGCTGGAGCACTACCGTTAGGATTAGTTACAGGGTCGAACATATCATGATAACCATCCTTTGAAGGTACACCAATCTGGTTCTTAACGTTGTTATCTACCCAGAGTGCGTAGTTACCTGTATCCTGATAACCGATAGTCCACTTAGAGCCGTTGCTGCTGTGGTTATCAGCACCTGCCATTGAAGCATACTTCCAAGCACCCTGTCCGTAAACCTGAATCTTGAGTTCTTTCCACTGAACACCGAGGTTGATACCATAGAAGTATTTTGGTTCAACGCTACCGATGCACTTTGTATCCTCGATAGAAAGACCACCGTCGCCGTCAACATCCTCATACATCTCAGAACCGATACCTACAAGTCCCTTCAGTTTTGGCATCTTAGCGAGGTATTCATTGAGCTGATCCTCTGTTTTGATGATGCCGAGAGAGTGGTATGCGTAAACTCCGTTTACAGGCTGACCTACTTCGAGAACACGTGCAAGACCTGTTGCAGCTGTTCCGTCTTGTACTGTGATGCGGTCTGCTCCGTCATACAGCTTCTTAATCTTATTGGTGTTGTATGTGAAGTTACCTCCTACAGTTACTTTCCAATCCTTACTCTTATAAACGTCTGCACTTGCAGAGAGCTCTATACCATAGTTGCTTACCTTACCAACATTGCTCAATACTGAAGAATAACCTGATGTTGAAGGAATTGGCACTGTGTACAGCAAGTCTTGAGTCTGACGGTTATAATAGTCGAAGTTCAAGAATACTCTATCGAAGAGAGAGAGGTCGAAACCTGCATCAAACTGTCTTGTGCTCTCCCATTTTAGCTTTGAGTTACCTACTTCCTCATAGAAACCTAAGATTGAGTTTACACCATCTGAATAGTTAGCATTACTTGTAGAGTTTGCAAGTCTTGCCAACGACTGGTAGTTACCTATCTCCTGGTTACCTGTTACACCATAGCTGGCACGTATCTTAAGGTCAGAGATAACCTTATTATCCTTTAGGAAATCTTCCTCTGAAGCACGCCATGCAACACCTACAGAAGGGAATGTACCCCACTTATTGTCTGAACCGAAGCGTGAAGAACCATCGAAACGGATAGTAGCAGTCAACATATAACGGTCTTTATAAGCGTATGTACCGCGTGCTGTCCATGAGATTAGTCTATTGCTATAGATATCACTTGCTGCCTTCAACGATGCTTGATCTACACCTGAGAAATCCCATGCACCGAGTGCATCGTTAGAGAAAATACCCGACATCTGTGAATATCTGTACTTGTAATCCTGCCATGAATAAACACCTGTCAATGACATACGGTGGTCGCCCCACTGGTTGCTATAAGTAAGGATGTTATCCATCAAACGCGATTCTTGGCGTGCCCATTTGTGCATACCCGTACCAGTCTCAGAACCAGCCTGTATTCCCTTTGCCATTTGTGAACCGAGATACTGATATCTGTTTGTTGATTTTGTATCGTAACCGATATTCAACTTATAGCTTAAATGCTTAGTGAAATCTACCTGAGCATAGAAGTTGCCGATGAAACGTACGTTCTTCACCTGGTCTGTAGTAGCAGCCATATCAGCGAATGGGTTGAATACCTCACCGTGCTGAATGATGTTCCAAGAGCCATCATCGTTCTTTGGCATATCTGTAGGCCATCCTGAACGGAAGATATCACTAGTTATAGGGTTCGTCATGATGTTCTGTCTTGAACTCGTCAGCTGCATATTTGAGCCGATAGAGAACCACTTGTTGAACTTATGATCGAGGTTTGAGTGGAGAGAGAACTTCTCATAGCCCTGTGCTTCGAGCAATCCTTCCTGATTGTAATAGCCAGCTGAGAACATATAACGTGTCTCGTTAGACATACCGTCGAGGGTAACTCCGTAGTCCTGTGTTATAGCTGAGCTCTTTATTACTCCCTTCTGCCAATCGTAGAAAGGTCCGTCATATCCATCAGGGAATGGTGCTGAACTACCCTGAGCTATACTTGCCTTGTTGATATAATCAATAAATTCCTGACCTGTAATAGTATCTATCAGACGAGAACGCATCTGAACACCCATGTTGGCATGGGCTGTGATATTGTGCTTACCCTTTGAACCTTTCTTTGTGGTTATCATTACAACACCGTTAGCACCACGAGAACCGTAGATAGCTGTAGCCGAAGCGTCCTTCAACACCTCCATTGACTCGATGTCGGCAGGGTTGATATCGTTCATATTTCCGTCTGTGAGGGCAAATCCATCTACTACATACAATGGGTCTGTGCCTGCATTGATAGAAGCAGAACCACGGATACGCAATGTTGGAGCCTCACCTGGCTGGTTGTTTGTGAATACTGCTACACCTGAAGACTTACCTTGCAATGCCTCGATAGGGTTGGCAGACATTACGGATGTGATAGCTTCGTTGCGCAGAGAAGTGGTAGAACCTGTAAGGTCGCTCTTCTTCATCGTACCGTAACCTACTACTACAACCTCGTCCATCATATCGTTGTCTTCCACGAGTTTGATGTCATAGTTTCCGCCTGGTTCCACTTTTATGCTCTGTGTCTTAAAACCTACATAAGAGAAGCGGAGTGTTGTTCCATTCTTAACTGTGATGTCATACTTTCCATCCATATTGGTAATAACACCTTGTCTCTGGTCGTCAGAAGGCACTACGCTAACACCAATAAGTGGTTCACCCTGAGCATCACGAACCACACCACGTACGTGTGTGCTCTTTGTCTGCTGCTGAGGCATGATTGATGCGGAGGCTTCGTTTACGCCAGCCGCCGTCATAGCCAAAGGAGTCAATGAGAGTGCGGCTGTCGCCACGCCAATCATCGCATTTGTCTTTAACATTCTCATAAGTTAAAAAATTAGTTTCTTTTTATGTTATTAGATTCTTAAATACAGCTAATTTATTCAAAAAAATTAGTAGTTTTTCTCTATAAAGACGCCATATCTACCCCTTGTAACCATAAATAATTAATTTTTTTAGCCAAAAGACAAAAATAATTAATTCCAACCCTTACCTTTATATATATAAAAGGCGGGGTCTATAAACTGCTTTGATATATTTTTCAATAACAAAGAATTTATAGAACCCGCCTCAAGTGGGTACTTATTTGTTGTCAGAATACTCTTTACAGTATCATAAGCTATAGTTTATCATCCCTAAATCTATAGTTTATCATCCTTAAGTCTATATCTTTCGCATTAAGCCTATATAAGTAAGGAGGAAGCTATATGCTTCTACTGACGACGTAAGATATTATTTCTTTTTCATGTCTACGACAATTCTACCGATAAAGATACCGCTCTTGCCGTTCTGGTCGTTAGGAATATTTATGCCGTCGAGGTTCTTTACGTATTTCAGTTCCTTAAAGAAGGTATGCGAATGACCACCGAGAACAATATCTATGCCTCGTGTCTGCGCCATCATCTGCTGGTCTTCGGCATCGTCAGCGCCCCATCCGAGGTGTGAGAGGCATATAATAATGTCGCATTTCTCCTTGTTCTTCAGTACGTCCACCATCTCATTGGCACATTTTATAGGGTCGAGGAATTTCACACCGACACAGTTTTTGTCAGACACCAGCCCCTTCATCTTTGGCGCAAGACCAAACACGCCTATCTTTATTCCCTTCCTTTTGATTATTGTATATGGCTTTACCAGCCCCTCCACACAGGTGCCAGAGAAATCGTAGTTGGCACATACGATAGGGAAATTAGCCATACGAAAGAGACGTGCCATATTTTCTAGACCGAAATCAAACTCATGATTGCCTATTGTAGCCGCATCATATCGCATCATGTTCATTAGTCCTACCTCTACGTCGCCCTTAAACATCGAATAGTATGGAGAGCCTTGCGAGAAGTCGCCACTATCAAAGAGCAACAAGTCGGGATTTGCC
Organism: Oscillospiraceae bacterium; assembly: GCA_963654095.1. Lineage (GTDB taxonomy): Bacteria > Bacteroidota > Bacteroidia > Bacteroidales > Bacteroidaceae > Prevotella. Next base: position 3,335 of record CAVKAH010000006.1, on the reverse strand, counting down.
TTTCTCTCTTCCTTAAGCATAGCTACTCTGCGGATATACCCACCACGGTCTGCCAATGCAGTATCGGCAAGCGTAGCTTTAAGTGGCATCACGCAACTGTGCGTGTCGTTGGTATGCAATATAAGGAGTTTCTTTTCTCTTGCCTGCGCAGCGACTGCTATTATCAATAGTGATAAAATAAGTATCTTCTTCATCTTATGTCTTCTAATACAAGTTGGGAAAGTTTATTTGGTCTTTACAAATCTGTTTTCTACCTTCGAATCAACGGCTTTGCCCTGGGCTGCCATCTCCTTAAAATAGTTGATAATGATATAGCGCACGTTGTTCTTCTCGTCTACAGGACTATTTACCTTTATCTTACTCTTAAAGGCAACCATCTTGTCGTTACCCTCTGCCACATAGTCGAGTGTGGCTATGCGGTATTCACGCTGCGGGTCAACCTCGCTACCATTAATCTTCAAGCTAACGAGTTTATCGTCTTTGTCCATAACAGCCTCAACGCCATGGCTCACGCCCTGCCCTCCGAAGTCTGCCATCTGTTGGAATAGCTCTATTACTTTCTCGCCCGTAAGTGTGCAGAAACATATCTTATTTTCAAAAGGGGCTACATCGAGCACATCGGCGTAAGTAACCTCTCCCTTGGCAAAAGCGGCACGAATGCCACCTATATTATATACAGCAAAGTCGGGATGCTCGTTAAAAGGCTTCGCTCCCCATATCAAGATGTCTGCCATAAGATTGGAAAGCGGACTCTCTGGCTTATATTTTTCCAGATATCTGGCTGCTGTTCCCACCACAGGACTCATAACGCTGTCTACCTTTGCCTTAAAGGGGGCGATGAACTGCTCTGCATCTGCGTCCTTAGACTGGTCGTATTTCTTGTCGATAATTATCCTGCTCCGACTCACGTTTGCCACCTCATAATGTGAAGCGCAAGAGACAACAGAAACTGTTGCTGCCGCAACAAGAAGTGTTGAAAATGTATTTTGCATAGAATTATGTATTATTTCTTTGTTATTGTGCCGTCGTCGGCTATTGTTATGTTTGGCTCACTGATATCGGCTTTCGTAAGACTTTGTATCTCCTTTGCTACGATATTCTGTCTGTCAAGACGTGGTCCACGCCCACGCTGCTGTATAAAGGAGTTTATCTTTCCACTAACGAAAGTGCCATCTGTGGCATTTATCGTCAGTTGCAACACTGGGGCATATCCCGACATTCCTGCAATGTTTATACCATACGGAGTACAGAAATTGCCAAGGCTATATGCAATAAAATGACCCTTATACACCTCCATAGCACGTACCACATGTGGACCATGACCATACACAACATCCGCTCCGTTGTCGATACAGAAGTGTGCAAAGCGTCTTAAATCACCACGGTTCTCACCAAGAAAAGTCTCTGATCCGTCGGGCAAATGACGATATTTAACGCCTTCTGCCCCGCCATGGAACGACACGATGATTATGTCTGCCTTTCCTTTAAGTGTATTGATGTTTCTCTTTACCGTCTCGAAATCAAGGTGTCGGGGTGTATAACTGTCCTGCCCAAACGAGCAGAAACCATATCTAACTCCGTTTCTTTCCACTATCGCCACCTCTTGTCTGCCTTTTATTCCAGCATACGCAATGCCGTTTTTCTTTAGCGTAGCCTCTGTCGAAGCTATACCATTCATGCCGAAATCACGGGCATGGTTGTTCGCCATATTCATGAAGTCGAAGCCTGCATCGGCAAGTAGTTTGCCGTAACGGGTAGGCACACGGAAAGCGTAGCAGTATTTGCCCGTTTTCTTATGCGTAGAACCAGTGTCGGCAAGTGCACCCTCCATGTTTCCTGCCGCTATGTCTGCGGAAGATAAAATACCTTTCACATCATCAAAAAGATTCCTTCCATCGTTCTCTGGCAACCTCTTGTCTGGGAACGTTGTCCCAGGCATAATGTCGCCAACAAAGGCAAGAGTAAGCGTTTTCGACGTTCCCTTATCCTCTATACTAGATGCTGTAGACTTACTACTGTCGTGTTGAGCCTTGGCAACGATAGAGTCTGATACACCAACGGGCACAGAGCCTTTTCGTTCTGTACCCGTTGATGTGCAGGCTAAAGATATGCCCGCAAATATAAAAAACGATGCTATAGCTTTCATTCTATTGCGTTATTCTTCTTGCACCTACATAGCGGTGAGAGTAGTAAGGCTCGTTTGACTGGCTAACTTTCACCCCTTTCAAACTTGCATGTATAAAGCTGAAGTTGCCATTCATTGGGTCATAGTCTACCACAATCCCCACATGACCTACTCCCCTACCTGAGCGAGAACCCTTAAAGAATACGAGATCGCCTGTCTGAAGATTACCCGTATCGACGGCTTCGCCCTGAGTATACTGTGCGCTGGACGAGCGATTTAGCTTAATTCCCATTTGGTTATACAGATAACTTGTAAAGCCTGAGCAGTCGAAAGCCCCCATTCCCGTAGCACCACGCTGGTAGCGAGTGCCTATAAGTGAGAATGCTTCGTCCATCAAGTTCTCCATTGATGCCACGTCATAGTTATCCACACTTCCGTCATTGCTATATAGGAAATCATAGTTGTCTATCTCATCAACGTTCTGGTCGTCATTATCAGGCATCTGACTTGCCATTGCGGGCAAGGCAAAAGTACATAATGACAATACGGCGATTTTAATTTTCTTCAATATCATAATAATGTTTTTTCGTGCGCATATCACTTTCCAACTGAAAGATACTGCATATTTGCCGAGAATAATTACGGTAAAAGCACGTTGCGCATCAGGTTAATTAAGGATGCAAGACATAATGCAGAATACAAAAACAGGCATTGCCATATATATTCAAAATACGTCGCAAAATCCTTATTTGATTTGTTTTCGTTGCGAAGATAGTAAAAATATTTGATATCAAAAAGCTTTTTACATCTTTTCAAATAGTGGCTTTTTACGCATTTCAAGTATTATGCTATATTATTAACCACTGATATAAAGTGTTTTAGCAACACTTGGTGCAGTAATTAGTTTAAGGGTTCTTATTTACATATTTTAATATCTGCTTAACGTCAAGATACCTTTTGTGTCTTTCTAATATTATTTTTTTCAAAAAATCTGTCATTCTGTCATTACATCACGATAAGCGTTTATAAGTCAAGGCAATAAACAACCTTGACAGAAGCTTTTGTTTAAAGATATCTGTCATCATCTGTCAGTCGCCAAACATCCGACTTTCCTATCTAAACATCTAACGCACAATACTTTAAGCACAAAACTTCCCTTCTGTTACCTATATCTTTTTGATGCGTTATCCTATACTTTTTTACCTGAAAA
>CAVKAH010000005.1:0-39139 GCA_963654095.1 Oscillospiraceae bacterium | reverse complement strand
CGGCACGTACGGTGGTGTGAGAGGTCGGAAAACGAAAGTAGGAAGAAAACTACTTAGTTTTCCTCCTACTCGATTATCGTTTTAAACATACATAGTTATTTATCCTTAAAAGGTTTTGTGGTAATTTATTTGTTCGTATATTTGCAGATGTATTTATGTTTCAGATAAAATTATAATTAGGAAAATATGAAAAAGACATTTGCTGCGACATTTGTAGCTATGGCTGTTGCCATGTCTGCAAATGCCATACGTCCGCTCCACAAACTATTCCCCGTAAAGCAGAGCGACGGCACTACATTGATGCTGTATAAGCATGGTAATGACCATTTAGCATTCTATTCTACTGCTGATGATAAGGTGGTAGTACCAAACGAAAGCGGAACGCTTTGTTATGCCGTTCTTAAAGACGGCAAGTTGGTAGCCTCTGATGTTGTGGTAAGCAACGTAGAGAACCGTTCAGTGGCAGAAATATCATTCCTTGCATCCAACAATCTCACTGTAAGGGATGCTGCTCTTACAGAGATAAGCAGGCGTTCCCCATATCGTGTAAGTGCGAAAATAGGTGCTTCTACGGCAGACGGCTTAGGAAAATACGGCACAAGCGCAGCGGGGAAAGTACCTTCTGTAGGTAATGTTACTATTCCAGTGATAATGGTGGAATATACCGACACCAAGTTCCAAGAGACAACGACAATAGAGAAGCTCGACAAATTCTTGAATCAAGAGGGCTACAACGAGGATAATAGCTACGAGAGAGGTTCGGTAAAAGACTATTTCGTAGATCAGAGTCGTGGACTATTTGTTCCTACTTTTGATATCGTGGCAAAGGTAACCTTGCCTAATGGCTATGCTTACTACGGAAGAAACTATATCACCGCAGGTAATGATCTGAGAGCAATACAGATGGTACGCGATGCTGTGTCGGGAGCTGTGAGTCAGGGTGTAGACTTTAGTAAGTATTATGTAAACGGCAAAGTGCCTAACGTGATAGTATATTATGCAGGTTGCGGTGAGGCTACAGGTGGCGATGCCAATACGATATGGCCTCATGAGTTAGATCTTAATGTGTCATTACAAACTATGAGCAACTATCAGTTTGGTTCATATTTCGTAGGCAATGAGCTGAATGGCACAGAAACCGACTATGAGTTGATGGGAATGGGAGTACTCGTTCATGAGTTCAGCCATGCACTGGGCTTGCCAGACTTTTATTGCACCGACGACTCATACGATGGCAATTATGCCTACGGGCAGTGGTCTGTTATGGAGTTAGGACCTTATACCAACGGTGCTTATGCCCCAATGGGCTACAGCGCATACGAGCGCAGCTTTATGGGTTGGCTCGACATTAAGGAGCTTAGCGATGCAGAAGCCGTAACGCTAACTAATCCTAATGAAACAGAAGGACAGTTTGCTGCAATGTTCCGCAACCCAAGTAACGAAAAAGAGTATTTCATCCTTGAGAACCGCCAGAATGGCACTTGGGGTAACTCTTATTCAGGTTTGATGCTACATAGGTTTGCTTACAACGCAAATACATTTATTTCAAATACGGTGAATAATAACGAGAACTATAAGCGTGCAATGCTTGTAGCAGCAAGTGGAGCAGAGCTTTCTTCGTCAATGCGTGCAACCGATTTGTATGGTAATGGTGTAAACAACATCACATCGTATACTCTTTTTGATGACTCGAAGTATACAGAAATGCCGATATATAAGATTATACAGCAGCCAGACGGCACGATAACGTTCAACGTAAAGGATAGAACCTTGGCAACAACGCCTGTGGTAAATAATAGTGATGTTTACGAAAAGGTAGTAGATGCATCAACACTTGCCGCTGACGATGAGATAATCTTGGTAAATGAGAACGACGGCGTATCGCTTGCTTCTGATATCTATAGCGGAAACATAATGTGTGTTAGCGTAAAGGTGGAGGATGGTAAAGTCTATGGCAACGATTATATTATGCCATTGAAGCTGCGTGCTTCAGGTTCAAACTGGTCACTTCGTAGTAACAAGGCATACTTGACAGCCTTAGGCTCAGGTTTGAAGCTGAATAGCACAATGGCAAAGGGAAGTATCGCCACAATATCTATCACCGATGGCAATGCTACAATAACCTTCGGCGGTACGGCATCACGCAAAAACCTTGGCTATGATGCAGACAACGTTTACTTTGCAACCTTCATTGATGCGCAGAACAACTTGCAGATATACCGCAAGTCTACAGATGCTACTGCAATAAGCAACATCTCGAACGACCAAGCTACACGCAACGACGGTAAGATGTACAACCTGTCAGGTCAGCAAGTAGGCAACAACTACAAGGGCATCGTGATTATTAATGGCAAGAAGATGCTAAAGAAATAAGCGGTTTGGTTTATATGACATAATTTTAATAATATCAATAAATAAAGCGCAACCGAAAGAGGCTGCGCTTTATTATTGATTGATTCTACTGAAAAAGTTATAGAGGACAGCAGTATATATATAATTTTTTTTTAAAATCTGTCATTCTGTCATCATGTTGTGATAAGTGTTTATAAATCAAGAAGATAAGTATCCTTGACAGAAGCTTTTGTTTAAAGTTATCTGTCATTATCTGTCAGTCGCCAAACACAAAGCCTTTTCTATCTAAACATCTAACACACAGTATTTTACCCATAAACTTCCCTTCTGTTACCTATATCCTTTTGATGCGTTATCCTATACTTTTTTACCTGAAAAGTGGGTCTTTTTATGACAAAAAGTGGGTACTTTTTATTTAAAAAATCCGTCTCTCACTTTATGACAGATTAGTGACAGATAGATGACAGATATTGTAGGCTTTTAACAATATAACCTACTAATATACAAACACTTATATTCTCCGCTGACAGAATGATAGATAAAACAAAAAAATAATATTAGTTATAAACTAACTAAGTGTTGTTTCTATTAATGAAATCCTCCAACCAGAGTTTCATTAGTTGGTCATCAATAGAATATGTGCCCATAGATATTGACACCAAATGATAGTCGAGCAATTTCTTTATTGCCGTTTGCACGCTACTTGCAGAACGGAGGTTATGACGCTTTAAGAATTTTGCAGAAGTGATTTGTCTTGCTTCGCCGTCTTTAGAAATGGCATATAGCAGTTCCTTTTGTGGTAAGGAAAGACGAGACATTATCTCACTAAACCTCGTGTCGTTGTCGAGGATAAGAGAGTCAATCGATGCCTTTGCAGTAGAGATGTCGGTCGATGTGTTGTAGTTACTGCCGTTGAAAATATCATGCATTACCTTCTGTATATAGTAAGTGTTGCCGTCAAACTTGTTGTAAACATATTCTATAACATCAGCTTCTATGGTTTTCTCGAATTTCCCGAACATACTTTGTGCGAAAGAGACGTACTTGTCAAGAGGAATAACATCAAGAGTCATGATGTCGGCACTATTATAAAACGGGTGCGCTTTCTCCGTAAACATACTCGTAATAAGATGTCTTTCGCTGCCAGAGAATATAAAATTAGCATTGCTGCAGTTCTGTGTATGAGTGCGCAGAATAGCCTCCATGTTCTTCTCTGGGTAATAGCTTATCTGCTGAAACTCGTCAATAGCCACAATACATTTCATGTCAGCTTGTTCCAAACAAGAGAAAATCTCCTCCAGAGTGTATGTCGGATTTGTTATATCTCCCAATGAGAGGTCAAAGGTGGGTGCACCGAAGATAGGGTCGTAGCCTAATTTCCCGCTAATAGATTTCATGGTAGTAGTAACCATTTTCAGCATTTTCTTTCCGAGATGTGCCGCCTTTTCAAATACAGCTTTGCCTAGGATGTACACAAACTCGTCAATACTCGATGTTCGTAGGATATCGATAGATATCGTGATGAAGTTGTTTTTTATCTCTGGCGAGTCTAAACAGAAATCGATAAGCTTACTTTTCCCGATACGTCTGTTAGCCATTAGCACGATGTTCTCTCCAGTAGAGAGTTTGCTGATAATCCTTTTTGCTTCTTGCTGTCTATCGCAAAAATATTCAGGTTTTATCTTTCCTGTTATGATAAATGGGTTCTCCATAAAGCCTTGTCTTAATGTAAAATAATGTGCAAATATAGTTTGATTATTATTATTATGCAAATTTCATTATGAAAATCACATAATGTAAAATACATAATGGGCGTTTTTATAAGATAGACGGTATCTTAGCAATAAAAATAAAATACTTTCAGCCTTTCATTTTGTATTACATTTAAATTCCATTATCTTTGCAGAAATAATACTAACATAAGGCTTATGTATAAAGACATTGAAGAAATATCTGTAAAGACAACCAAACTGAAGTATTATGGCCCCTGTATAGACGACGATCTGTTGCTCTTTCCTGAGTTTGGCGATGTACCTACGCCAGATGTGCCTAAGCGTATGGGGTGCTTACTCGTAGGCTTGTGCCTAAAAGGAGAGGCACGTTATACGGTGGATACCGAGGAGAGAATAGTGAAAGCCAATGATGTTATAATCATCAGTGAGGGACAAGTGGTCAACAATAGTTGGTTGAGCGCAGACCTAAGTGGTATTGCTATAATGATGTCAGAGAATTTCTTTAATGAGGTAATGCAGGGGGTACATGACATTTCTTCGCTGTTTCTCTTCTCCCGAAGACACCCCGTGTTCGGGCTAAGAACCGACGAGGTGGACACTCTGATAACTTATTTCAGACTAATACAGACGAAGGTAGAAAACCTAAACCATAATTTCCGCCGTGATATAACCCGCTCTCTTATGGCGGCAATGATATACGATATAAGTCATGTGATGTACGATGTGCAACAGGGCAGTACACGTAAGCAGACCCGTGCCGAGATCATCTTTACGGAGTTTATAAGTCTTGTGGAGCAGAACTTCCGTACTGAGCGACGTGTATCGTGGTATGGCGAGCAACTGTGTATTACTCCCAAGTATCTGTCAGAAACGGTAAAGTCGATAAGCAAGCGTACCCCCAACGAGTGGATAGATAAGTATGTAACCCTTGAACTGCGTGTGCAACTCAAGAATACGTCAAAGAGTATAAAGGAGATTGCGGAGGATTTGAACTTCCCAAACCAGTCGTTCCTTGGCAAATATTTCAAGGAACACGTTGGTGTGTCGCCGTCAAAGTACAGAAAAAATTAGACTCTCTTGCCTGCGGTTGTTAGGAAAAACGATGGCAACGGCTATTCTGTAATGTTGCCAAGAGAGTTTGCCATTTCTTCAAGTTCCTTGTACCATTCCTCTCCGAAGCGTCTTGTCAGCGGACCTTTCAGAAATTTATATACAGGCAAGTCCAGTTCTTTGCCTTTCTTTACTGCATCTCGACATACGTCCCAACGGTTGTAGTTCAACCCAACAAGTCCGTTGCCAAGTTTTTTCTCCCTAATTGGATATAGCGCACAACTAATGGGCTTGCAGAAATTCTTTAGTTTTCCGCCCCTCCAAGCCCTCTCCAGAGCACATAGGCAACACCCCTTTTCGTAGCACGTAAATACACAGTCTTTACCTCCCACAATACTCGTGACGAGGTCGCCATCACGGTCTGCGTATGCCACACCCTGCTTGTCAATCACCGCTTGAGCCTGAGCTGAGAGGTCGTTCCACACGGTGTCAATGGCATCTTCTATAAGTGCAATCTCATCCATCGTTACGGGTGCGCCAGCATCGCCTTCCACGCAGCAGATGCCTTTGCAGGCATCGAGGTCGCAGCAGAAGCGTTCTGTTATGATGTCGGGCGATAGGAGAACATCGCCAACTTGTAGTATAGGGAGGTATTTATCGGTCATTGGGATTTACTTTAATGTATGTTTTCATAAATTTATTTCCTTATAGGTCATGGATTATTTAGACTTAAATGTTCAATAAGTTCTCGTTTTACCATTCAATAGGCTCTTTACCATGCTCCTTAAGATATTCGTTGCAGCGAGAGAAGTGGTGGTTGCCGAACCATCCGCCACGGTTTGCCGACAGCGGAGAGGGGTGCACCGACTGCAAGATAAGATGCTTGCTCGTGTCGATAAGTGGGGCTTTGCTCCTTGCATATCCACCCCAGAGGATGAATACGAGGTTGTCCCGCTGGTCGCTAAGAGCCTTTATGGCAGCGTCGGTAAACCGTTCCCAGCCTTTTTTCTGGTGGCTCGCTGCCTGATGAGCCCTCACTGTGAGTGTGGCGTTGAGTAGTAATACGCCCTGTTCTGCCCATCGTGTCAGGTTGCCAGATGGCGGGATAGGCGTGCCGAGGTCCATCTGTATCTCCTTAAAGATATTCTGTAGCGATGGCGGAAAAGGTATCCCGTCGCAAACAGAGAAGCTCAGTCCGTGGGCTTGTCCTGGCTCATGATATGGGTCTTGTCCTATTATCACCACCTTAACCTTATCGAACGGACATAGGTTGAAGGCATTAAAGACGAGGTTAGCAGGCGGGTAACACGTGGCATGCATATATTCAGAGCGCACAAACTGGGTGAGATCGATGAAGTATTGCTTGTCGAACTCCTCCCCGATGTGCTGTTTCCACGAAGATTCTATCTTTACATCCATAATGTTTCTTTTAGGCAAAAGTAATAATAATATAGTTCTTACGCAACACCAAGTATACAGAAAGCACCCTTTTTCTGTGCCTTTTTAAAATAAAAATAATCATGATTGGGGCATGAAAAGTCATAAATTATTCCTGTTTAAGGATAGCTCTTTAAAAAGTAAAATGTGATAAAAAGAGAAAATAATTACATTATATAATGTGGAATGTGAAACTTTTTCTTACTTTTGCAGCCAAAATAAGAAACGCTAGTGCGTCGTTGACAGCACGGAAAAAGAAACTACATAAGATATGCAAGAGAATTTAGTGATAGTAGAGAGCCCTGCAAAGGCAAAGACTATAGAGAAGTTTCTGGGCAAAGACTATAAGGTGATGTCCTCCTATGGTCATATCCGCGACCTGAAGAAAAAGGAGATAAGTATCGACCTCAATACTTTGGAACCAGATTATGAGATACCAGATGAGAAGAAAAAGCTCGTGGCAGAACTGAAATCGAATGCTAAGAAAGCCGACAAGGTGTGGCTGGCATCCGATGAAGACCGCGAGGGAGAAGCCATATCATGGCACCTTTGCGAGGTGTTAGGACTGGACGAAAAGAAGACCAGCCGTATCGTGTTCCACGAAATCACCAAGCCAGCCATAATGGAAGCCATAAACAATCCGAGGTATCTAAATATGAATCTCGTTAACGCACAGCAGGCACGACGAGTGCTCGACCGTCTCGTTGGCTTCAAGCTCTCCCCAATTCTCTGGCGCAAAGTAAAGCCCGCACTCTCCGCTGGACGTGTGCAGAGCGTAGCCGTAAGACTAATAGTAGAGCGAGAAAGAGAGATACAAGCGTTCAAGAGTGAGGCATATTACAGGGTGAATGCCGTATTCGTGATAACCGCAAAGAACGGTAAGAAGGCAGAGCTAAAGGCAGAACTCGATACACGTTTCAAGACCCACGAAGACGCCATAGCATTCCTCAACAAATGTCAGGGTGCAGAGTTTACCGTGAGCGAGATAACCAAGAAGCCCCTCAAGCGTACCCCAGCACCACCTTTCACTACATCAACCCTGCAGCAGGAGGCAGCACGCAAGCTCGGTTTCACCGTGTCGCAGACCATGATGATAGCTCAACACTTGTATGAAAGTGGAAAGATAACATATATGCGTACCGACTCCGTAAACCTCTCATCGCTATGTTTGAATGCAAGCAAAGAGGCAATTATTAAGAACTGGGGTGAGGCTTATCACAAGACACGCCAGTATCACACCCACTCAAAGGGTGCACAAGAGGCGCACGAAGCTATACGTCCTACATATATGGAGTCAAGCTCAATAGAAGGCACACTACAGGAACGTCGACTCTATGAACTGATTTGGAAGCGCACCGCAGCATGCCAGATGGCAGACGCACAGATAGAAAAGACCACTGTAGGTATAACCATAAAGCAGGAAGATGGTACGGAGACAGAGGAAAAGTTTATCGTAAACGGCGAGGTAGTAACCTTCGACGGCTTCCTGAAAGTATACCGTGAGTCGTCAGACGATGATGAAAACACAGATGCAGCAGCAAGCCAGTTGCCACCAATGGCAGAGGGCGACAAGCTGCAACGTGCAGAAGTGGTTGCCACAGAACGCTTCAGCCAGGGCCCTCTGAGGTACACCGAAGCCAGTCTTGTACACAAGATGGAGGAGCTTGGCATAGGTCGTCCGTCAACATACGCCCCAACAATCAGTACTATCCAGCAGCGTGGATATGTACAGAAAGGCGACAAGAAGGGCGAAGACAGAACGTTCACTGTAGACACCCTTATGGGAAACGCCATAACAAACGTAACCAAGACGGAGACTGCAGGTAGCGATAAGGGTAAGTTGCAGCCTACAGACATCGGACTGGTGGTAAACGATTTCTTGCTCGAACACTTCCCAGAGGTGCTCGACTATAACTTTACGGCAAACGTAGAGCAGGAATTTGATACCATTGCCGAGGGTAAAGAGCAATGGACAGATATGCTGAAAGATTTCTATAAGCATTTTGAGCCAAGCGTAGAAAAGACTATGAACAGTAGACAGGAGCATAAAGCAGGTGAACGTCTACTTGGTACAGATCCTAAGAGCAAGAAGCCAGTGTATGTAAAGATAGGTCGCTTCGGTCCAGTGATACAGATAGGCTCCGCTGAAGATAAGGAGAAGCCAAGCTTTGCACAGCTTCCAAAGGATAAGAGTATGGAGACGATAACCCTCGAAGAAGCCCTCGATCTGTTCAAACTACCACGTACCGTAGGTGAATTTGAAGGCTCTCCAGTGGTGATAGGCGCAGGTCGCTTCGGTCCGTATATCCTTCACAACAAGAAATACGTATCGTTGCCAGCCGAGGAAGACCCAATGACGATAAAGCTATCCACGGCAGTAGCCCTCATAGAACGCCGCCGTATAGAGGAAAACATGCGTCATCTCAAGAAGTTTGATGAGGAACCAAAGCTCGAAGTTATGAAGGGTAAGTTTGGTCCGTACCTAGTTTACGACGGCAAAAACTACCGTTTGCCGAAGGCTATGCACGAGCGTGCCACAGAGCTAAGCCTTGAGGAATGTATGAATGTGATAAACAATACAGCCAAGAAATAATAGCCTATGCGGAGAATAATCCTGATAGGCTACATGGGTGCAGGTAAGACTACCGTGGGCAAACAGCTTGCCGCCGATCTCGGACTGATGTTCTACGACCTCGACTGGTATATCACCAGTAGGATGCGACGTACAGTGGCGCAGATCTTTGAAGATAGCGGCGAAGAAGGATTCCGTAAGATAGAGCACAACATGCTGCATGAAGTGGCAGAGTTTGAAGATATAGTTCTTAGTTGCGGAGGTGGCACTCCGTGCTTCTTCGACAATATGGATTACCTCAATAAGCAGGGAGAAACCATATATCTGAAAGCCGACTTAGATGTCCTTTATACCCACCTAAAGATGGGGAAAGGCGTGCGCCCTCTGCTCCTGAACAAGACCCCCGATGAGGTGAGAGCCTTTATGGCAGAGCAGCTCGTTGGTCGTGAACCATATTATAAAAAGGCAAAACACGTGCTCGACGTAAATGTGCTGGACACATACGATAAGATAAAGATATCAGTAAAGAAGATAAAAGAAATGCTTTAGCCAGAGCCGAGGCAAGAGCAGAACCAATAAAAACAATACCACATCTACGAAAAGGAAATGAAGAAATGGACCGTTGAAGACTCCAAGGAGTTGTATAACATGGGAGGATGGGGAACATCCTACTTTGGTATAAACGACAAAGGCAACGTTTACGTTACCCCCTGCAAGGACAATACGCAGGTAGACCTCCGCGAAATAATGGACGAATTAGCCCTCCGCGATATAACGCCGCCCGTGTTGCTGCGTTTCCCAGATATCCTCGACAACCGTATTGAGAAGACGTCAAGTTGCTTCAAAAAGGCATCAGAGGAGTATGATTATAAAGGAGAAAACTTCATTGTTTACCCTATAAAGGTAAACCAGATGCAACCTGTGGTAGAGGAAATAATATCCCATGGACGTAAGTTTAACCTCGGTTTGGAATGTGGTTCCAAGCCCGAACTCCATGCTGTGATAGCCGTACAATGCCAAAGCGACTCCATCATAGTATGCAACGGCTACAAAGATCAAAGCTATATAGAGCTTGCACTGCTCGCTCAGAAGATGGGGAAGCGCATCTTTATAGTAGTGGAAAAGATGAACGAGCTGAACCTCATTGCCACAGCAGCAAAGAAACTCGGGGTGAAACCAAACCTCGGAATACGTATAAAGCTCGCTTCAAGCGGTTCTGGCAAATGGCAGGAAAGCGGTGGCGACGCAAGTAAGTTTGGTCTTACATCCGCAGAGGTACTCGAAGCCTTAAAGATACTTGAGGCGAAGGGGATGCACGATTGTCTAAAGCTGATACATTTCCATATAGGTTCGCAGGTAACAAAGATACGCCGTATACAAACAGCGTTGAGGGAGGCTGCAAACTTCTTTATACAGTTGCATAAGATGGGGTATGACGTGGAGTTTGTAGATTGTGGTGGTGGACTTGGCGTAGACTACGACGGAACGAGGTCGTCAAGTAGTGAAAGTTCCGTAAATTATTCCATCCAAGAGTACGTAAACGACTGTGTTTACACCTTCGTAGATGCAGCCAACAAGAACGGAATCAGTCATCCAAACCTTATTACAGAGAGCGGTCGTTCACTCTCAGCTCACCACTCAGTACTCATCACCGATGTACTTGAGACCACTTCTCTACCAGAGATGAACGAAGAATTTGAGCCTTCAGAGACCGACCATCAGCTTGTAAAAGACCTTTATGAGATATGGGACAACCTAAATCCTCGTACTATGCTTGAGAATTGGCATGATGCCGAGCAGATTCGCGAGGAGGCTCTCGACCTGTTCTCACATGGAATAGTAGACCTGAAGACCCGTGCAGAGATAGAAAGTATGTATTGGAGCGTTTGTCGAGAGGTGAACAATATGGCAAAGACGATGAAACATACACCCGATGAACTTAGAGGTTTAGACAAGACACTTGCCGACAAATATTTCTGCAACTTCTCAATCTTCCAGTCGCTAACCGATGCTTGGGCTATAGACCAGTTGTTCCCTATAGTTCCTATACAGCGACTTGACGAACGCCCCACACGCAATGCAACATTGCAAGACATAACGTGTGATTCCGACGGAAAGATAGCCAACTTCGTAACAAACCGCAGTGCATCGCACGTTCTCCCAGTACATGCCATGAGGAAAAACGAGCCGTATTACCTCGGAGTGTTCCTCGTAGGAGCATATCAGGAGATACTTGGCGATATGCACAACCTCTTTGGTGATACCAATGCAGTACATATCTCGGTGAAAGACGGTAAGTATAACATCGACCAGATCTTCGATGGAGAAACCGTGGAAGAGGTGTTAAGCTATGTGCAGTATAACCCCAAGAAGCTGGTACGCCAGTTGGAGATATGGGTAACGAAGAGTGTGAAATCAGGCAAGATATCGCTTGAAGAAGGAAAAGAGTTCCTTTCCAACTATCGCTCAGGTCTATATGGCTATACATATTTAGAGTAAAAAGATAAAGAAAAGACGGCTCTGCCAAGGTGGTAGAAGCCGTCTTTCTGAATAAATCCATAGGCAGAATAAAAACAAAATAAACGTTAAAAGCATGAAAAGTTACCCCTTGTCTGTAACTAATCCACCGCTGAAACGTCTTTATAATAGAGACACATGAGAAAAATCAGTTTCCGAAACGATGTCTTGCCGTTGAAAAACGTGCTCTATCGGCTTGCACTCCGTATAACAATGAATAGGGAGGAAGCCGAAGATGTTGTGCAGGATACGCTGATGAAGGTGTGGGACAAGCGCGAAACATGGCAGGATATAGAGTCGATAGAGGCTTTCAGTCTGACGATATGCCGAAACATAGCGTTAGACAAGACAAGGAGAATGTCGCACCATGATGAGTCGCTTGATCAGCAAGATATAGAACCACGTGCCTCAAGTCTTGCTACACCCGACGAGAGAGCAGAGCAGAAAGATATGTTAGATATGGTGAAACGCATAGTAGACGAATTGCCAGAAAAACAAAAAATATGTATGCAACTCCGCGATTTTGAGGGGAAATCGTATAAAGACATTGCCGCAGTGCTCTCAATAACAGAGGAACAAGTAAAGGTAAATATATACAGAGCACGTCAGGCGGTAAAACAACAGTTTAACGAAAATGCAGAATATGGATTATAAATACATCGAACAGCTAATGGAACGCTATTGGAATTGCGGGACAACTCTTGAAGAAGAGGCAATTCTGAAAGCATTTTTCTCTCAGGAAGATATACCTGCAGAGTTGGCAAAATACAAGAGCTTGTTTGACTGCATTGCTGATGACAAGCAGGAAAACGTGCTCGGTGATGATTTCGATGCTAAGATGCTGGCACTCGTAGATGAGCCTGTAACGGTAAAAGCACGTGTCATCCCATTCCGTCAGCGCCTCATGCCGCTATTCAAAGCAGCAGCAATGGTGGCTATAATCCTAACGTTGGGCAACGCCTCACAGTTCGCTTTCAATGAAGATAGCGAAGATATGACAACGGCAGTGGCACCAAAGGTGCACAACGGACCGTCTGTAGCCATGGGCGACTCCGTGAAAATCGACACCTTGAAGAAGGTTGCCGTGATGCCCAACCAACTGAAATAGATAATTTTTTCTATGCTTTCAAAAAATATAATCATGTTTAGTAAAACAAAAACAAAGCTGTGAAGCTTCGTTCTCTCAAATTTTCATAACATACTAACGTTTAAGGTCACTGACAGTAATATCAACTTCAGTGGCCGTTTTTTGTTTTTTCATTATTCTTTCTTATCTTTGCACCACTATTATATATTAACGTGAATAATCCATGAACATTCATGTTTCTTCTTTTAACACGGATAATCACGAATGAACAATGAGTTTTTCAAGAATTAGGTGGTCTGGTAACCAAGAAAGTTTTATGTTTAATTTATGGTTGATTTATGGGTATTCATGTTTTACTTTACATGAATTATAATGAATTATTTATGTAATAAAAAGGAAGAAATGAAATATAATACGATAACCCTTGATTGTGGACTGCGCATAATACACTTGCAATCGGCATCCCCCGTGGTGTACTGCGGATATGAGATATGTGCTGGTACAAGAGACGAAGGAGAAGGAGAGGAGGGAATGGCACATTTCTGTGAGCATACCACCTTTAAAGGAACCTCGAAGCGTTCCGCAATGCAGATTCTGAATAGACTTGAGAGCGTGGGAGGAGAACTCAATGCCTTTACAAACAAGGAAGATACGGTGTATTACTCTGCAATTTTGAAAGATCATTTCCCGAGGGCAGTAGAGCTCCTATCGGACATCGTGTTCAACAGCACCTACCCACAGGAGGAGATAGACAAGGAAGTAGAAGTGATATGCGATGAGATAGAAAGCTATAACGACTCACCAGCCGAACTGATATACGATGACTTTGAGAATGCTGTCTTTGCTGGTCATCCATTAGGACATAACATTTTGGGACAGGCAGAGATACTCCGAAAATATACTACAGACGATGCGAAACGTTTTGTAACCCGTTACTACAAACCCGAAAACACCGTGTTCTTCGTGTACGGCGATGTAGATTTCACAACCGTAGTAAGGCATTTGAAGAAAGCAACTATAGGCTTCCCTACTGCTAAGCCGCAGATCGATATAACCCCATCCGTAGCCTTGCCACAATATGAACCAAAGACAATTACCCACAATCGTGGCACCCATCAGGCACATGTCATGATAGGTAACAGAGCATATAGCGTACACGACAAAAGGAGAATGCCGCTATATCTGCTTAATAACATACTTGGCGGCCCTGGAATGAATGCCCGACTGAACGTTTCGCTACGTGAACGCCACGGACTAGTGTATACCGTGGAGAGTTCTATGGTGTGCTATTCAGACACGGGAGTATGGTGTACCTATTTTGGATGCGACCCGAAAGATGTGAAGAAATGTCTGCGACTGGTGCACAGGGAGTTCGATAGAGTAATCAACGCACCCCTTTCGGCAAACCAACTCAATGCCGCAAAGCGACAGATAAAAGGACAGATAGGAGTGGCGTGCGACAACAGAGAGAGCTTTGCCCTCGATTTTGGAAAGACATACCTACACTACGGATGGCAGAAAGATATAACAAAACTCATGGACGACATAGACAAAATAACGGCAGAGGAGATACAAGAAGTGGCAAAGGAAATATTTGCCGCTGACAGACTTACCACACTCATATATGAATAAATATAGCAGAACGTGTTGCAAAAATGTTTAAAATACAAGCTATATTGAACTTTTTTTTGAAGAATAGTAACGTATGTGAAAAAGTTAGATTATTTTTGCATTAATAAAAGCAAAAAGACACAAAGAGTATATCCGTCAAAATAGTATTTAATAATGCGTGGAGTTTTTAGAACACGCCTATAAACATAAAGTGTCGGATAGTTTTCACGGTAATTTGCAGCATAGAAATGGAAGTCACAGAGAAGACCATAGACATAGATAACATACTGAAAGGCAAGATGGGCAATAAGGCACGCTATGTGCCGAAGATACTCACCAAATGGCTTAAACATATCATACACCAAGACGAGGTGAACGCTTTTCTGTGGGAACACCGTCAGCATACAGGAGTAGAGTGGCTCGAAGACTGCATTAAGTATCTTGATATGACTCTGAAAATAGAGGGAATGGAGAACTTGCCAGACAAAAACGACGGCAGACTATACACTTTCGTAAGTAACCATCCGCTTGGAGGAATAGACGGTGTGGCTCTTGGTGCTATAATTGGCAAACATTACGACGGTAAGTTCAGATATCTCGTTAATGACCTTCTTATGAACCTTCCAGGACTTGCACCATTGTGTATCCCTATCAATAAGACAGGAAACCAAAGCCGAAATTTCCCTGCAATGGTAGAGGCAGGCTTCGGAAGCGATAACCACATGCTTATGTTTCCTGCAGGATTATGCTCAAGACGCATAAACGGAGAAATTCATGACATACCGTGGACAAAGACATTTATATCGAAGAGCGTAGAATACAAGCGAGATATCGTGCCGATACATTTCGGTGGACAGAACTCAAACTTCTTCTACAAACTTGCCAATATATGCAAGAAGCTCGGTATAAAATTCAATATCGCCATGCTCTTTCTTGTGGACGAGATGTACAAAAACGTGCACAAAGAGTTTAAGGTTGTTATAGGAAAGCCCATTCCGTGGGAGACCTTCGACAAGAGCAAGACACCCAAAGAGTGGGCAAGCTATGTGGAAGACAGAGTATATGAACTATAATACAAGAATATAAAGACGAATAAAAAGGGCACCGCCCATATAAATATAAACAAGCGAAATGGAACAAGAGATAATCCAGCCGATAGACAAAGAACTGCTTAAAAGGGAACTAACACCAGAGCGTCAGTTGCGAATGACGAACAAAAGCAATAACGAGATCTATGTCATCACTGCGCATAACGCACCTAATGTGATGAAAGAGATTGGACGTCTTCGTGAAGTGGCATTCCGTGAGGCAGGTGGAGGTACAGGCATGAGTATGGATATTGACGATTTTGATACCATGCCCAACTGCTACAAGCAGCTCATCGTATGGAATCCAGAGGCAGAAGAGATTATCGGAGGCTATCGCTATATCCTTGGAACAGATATAGATATCGACGACAAGGGACAGCCGATACTTGCCACAAGCCACATGTTTCATTTCTCGGAAAAGTTCATGGCGGAATATATGCCGCAGACTATTGAGCTGGGACGCTCTTTCGTAGCACTTCCATATCAAAGCTCAAGAATGGGAGCAAAGAGCCTTTTCGCTCTCGATAACCTATGGGATGGATTGGGAGCCTTGACAGTAGTGATGCCAAACGTGAAATATTTCTTTGGTAAGATGACCATGTATCCGTCATATATCCGTAAGGGAAGAGATATGATTTTGTATTTCCTGAAGAAACATTTCGATGATAAGGAGAACCTTGTGATACCGATGGAACCGCTGAAAATAGATACAGACCCAAAGGAGCTGGAGGATCTCTTCTGCGAAGAAGATTTCCGAGCAGACTACAGAATACTGAACAGGGAGATTCGTAAGATGGGGTATAATATTCCACCATTGGTAAATGCCTACATGAATCTAAGTCCTACGATGAAGCTCTTTGGTACTGCCATCAACGATGGCTTCGGTGATGTGGAGGAAACGGGTATCCTTATCGCTGTTGACGAGATACTTGAGGAGAAGCGTATGCGCCACATCGACTCATATATAAAAGAACATCCTGAAGCCCTCGAGATAACAAGTGGGGCAAATCCTATTATATATAAAGAAAAATAAGGGGCTGTCTGCTGATAGAAGGTTATACTATCGGCAGACTGATACCATTAATCTTTTGATAAATGTCGAGGGCATACACGTCGGTCATGCCACTGATATAATCGATAACCGCCATGATACGAGTTTCAAGATCCGTGGAAGTGATGTCGTATTGACTACTTACACGACTGATAAGTTGGCGAGAGTAGAACCTGTCGGGATGTACTGCAGCTTCTATCATTATCTCCATAAGAGTCTCCATTATCTTAAAACCGCTCAATTCAACATCAAGTACAGGTTTGCTTTTGTAGATCTTTTGATAAGAAACCTCCGTACATCTTTTGTAAGCCGAATGTTGAGGCTCAGGGATATGGTCAATAAGACAACCTTGGAACGTGCCGTTCAAGATATCCTCTTCATGATCAATGAACGTTTGCGCACATACATTCTCCAACTTTCCGATAGCACAAGCCCTCATATAGATAACTTTCTCGTTGTCGTCGGTGATACCCTCGTTGACAATACGCTGCTCAATACTGTTTTTTACAGCGTCGTCGAAGAAGCCCAACAGTAGTTCTTTTGTCTTTTCAAAAGAGAGAATCTTTAGCTTATGAGAGTCTTCTATATCCATTATCTCATAGCATATATCATCGGCAGCCTCTACTAGATATACCAACGGATGCCTTGCATAGACAAGAGATTCACCAGGTTTTGATTTGCATAAAATACCCAATTCATCGGCAATCTTCTTGAATGTTTGTGCTTCGGTGCAGAAGAAACCAAACTTGCCGTGGCTTCCTGCATGACTCGACTCGTATGGATATTTTACGATAGAGGCAAGAGTGGAGTATGTCATGACGAACCCGCCGTCTCTTCTTCCCTTAAAACGATGGGCGAGAAGACGGAAGGCATTGGCATTACCCTCAAAGTGGGTGATGTCGTTCCATAGAGCTTCGCTAACGTGTTCTTTAAGGTAGGCACCTTTGCCTTCGGTAAAGAAAGTCTGTATAGCTTTCTCACCGCTATGTCCGAAAGGAGGATTGCCCATATCGTGAGCAAGACAAGCCGTACTAACTATAGTTCCAATTTCAGGGAACAAGGTAGCAGCAAGTTCGGGATGTCTTTTTGTAAGAGCCGCAGCAACATCATTTCCAAGCGACATACCAACGCTTGCCACCTCTAAACTATGTGTTAGGCGGTTATGGACAAAAATACTGCCGGGCAGAGGAAACACTTGGGTCTTGTTCTGCATACGCCTGAAGGGGGCAGAAAATATCAGACGGTCATAGTCTCGTTTAAACTCGCTACGATCATCGTGGCGTTCTACGTGTCTTGCCTCTTGTCCGAGACGCTTGTTAGATATAAGTTGTTGCCAGTTCATCATAAGCATGAAATGATTTTATAACTGCAAAGTTAGCAAAAGAAAAAGAAATGTATTACTTTTGTGCAGGCAAATAATAAAACTTTAATATTATGAAGATATGCGTGTTCTGTTCGGCTAACAGCAATATAGAGCCAGTTTACTTCGAGAAAACAAGGGAATTAGGAGAGTGGTGCGCAAGGAATGGACATACTATAGTCTTTGGTGGTTGCGATATGGGACTGATGGAATGTGTTGCCAAGGCAGCATACGACAATGGTGGAATGACGATTGGCGTGGTACCATCAAAGATAGAAGAGAATGGTCATGTTAGTGAACATCTCTCCGTGGAGATACCTTGCGACAACCTTAGCGACAGGAAAGATTTGATGTTGCTTAAGAGTGATGTGGTGATAGCCTTACCAGGAGGACTTGGCACCTTGGATGAGATATTTACTGTTGCCGCCTCTGCTACTATAGGTTATCATCATAAGAAGGTTGTTCTCTATAACATCAATGGCTTTTGGAATACACTTATAGCATTGCTTGACGACTTGCAAGAAAAAGGTATGATACGTGGCGACTACCATAAGCATATCGCTGTGGCAGAGAGTCTTGCAGAGATAGAGAAGCTTTTAGGTTAGAAACTCCTCAGCCAAGCCTTAAGATCTAGTTCCATTTCGTTATGGTACTTAAAGCTTTCACGTATTCCGAAACCATGTCCACCAGAAGGGTAGACGTGTAGAGAAGCAGGCACATCGTGGCGATAAAGCTCTGTATAATAGTTCACGCCGTTTGCTGGCAAGACTACATGGTCATCGTCAGCAAGGGCGATAAAGGCACGAGGGGTAGTACGTGATACTTGTGCATCGTTACTAAAGTCCTTCTCTGTTTTCTTTTTGGCATCTTTTCCTAAGAAATTGTCGTGGCTTCCCTTATGCGTTATGTCGGGCAGCATGGTGATGACAGGATAGAAAAGGATTTGGAAGTTAGGTTTTGCATCATCTTTAGAGTGGGTGGCGATAGTAGAAGCAAGATGTCCGCCAGCCGAAGAACCCATGATACCCACTTGATCAACCTTGATGTTCCATACCTTGGCGTTACGCCTAACGAGCTTTATAGCCTCTTCTGCATCGGCAATAGGTACCTCGCAATTACCATGTGGCATACGGTATTTCAGTACGATAACTGCAATGCCCATATTGTTAAAGAATGGTGCCCAGTCGTATCCTTCATGGTTCATGGCAAGATGCTGATATCCTCCGCCTGGACAAATCACTACGGCTCTGCCTGTGGCTTCCTTATCAGAGGGGAGGAATACCTTAACCTTAGCAGTGTCTGCAGCATCGCCATTGTCGTTTGGTGTGCCGTTTTGCCATAAGTTAATGTCTAAGGTTTTTTGTGCGCTTGCAGAGAAAGAAGCGGCTGCAAGTAATATTGTAGTTAGAGCTTTTCTTATAAAATTCATGTCGTCAACTGATATATTTATTCGTTTATATGTCTTATATGTTATGCAATATTCGTAAAAAAAACTGGAATATGCAAGTTTGAACACGAATTTAATTCGTAGCAGACAGAGATATGGAATAGGGTAGAGACGCTTTTTTATGTTACATATTGTTTAGTTAGACTGATTTTGTTATATTTGCACAATTAAAAAGTTGACAATATGAGATTACTTGTACTTTATATATTTCTGTTCTTAAATATTCCGACATACGCTTCTCAAGAAAAGTCGGAGGCAAAGACCTATCTGAATAAGGCACTTGTAAGTCTTGAAAACTCTGATTTTCCAGAGGCAATGAAATTGTTCACTCGCAGCATAGAACTTGCTGATAGCTTGGGCGATGAACACTCTTGGCTTGTCAGCATAGGTTATATCAGTAATATATATCTTAATTCTGGTGATTATGGCAGATGTATATATTACCAGAAAAAAGGTTATGAAAAGGCAAAGAAAATCAAGAATATACATTTCCAAAAGAGGTTCCTGACAAACATGGTTGCCGCATGCTGTAAGGCGGGGAGAGTGGAAGAAGCAAAGAAATATCTAAGATATTTTAGGGAATTGCAGACACAAAATGACGACTGTTCAACCCGATATTATTACCTTTATAATGATGCACGTATATCAACATCGGAAGGAAAATTTGACGAAGCGATAAGAAAACATCTTGTTGCACTCGATTATGCGAGGAAAAACAATATGGCTGATAGCTATATCCTGTTCCAATATTGTGAGATTGGGAACCTATATCTAAAGAAAGCAGATTATGCAAAAGCGATAGAGTGGGGAGAGAAATGTCTGAAGACAGATAGTCCAGACCTAATGACCGCCGTAAACAAACTCCTTGCCGATGCTTATATGATGCTCGGGGAGGAGGCAAAGGGCGAATATTACAACAATAAGTATCTGATAATGCAAGACTCGGTGTTTAACCGTGGAAGGATGTGTTCGGCAGGTAACGAATTATTTGAATATGAAAGTCGTGTAACCGACAAACAGATAAACAGTCTTAACGGCACGATATCCAAACAGATGATTAGTCTTGTGGTTTTTGGCGTGCTCTTGTTGGCACTTATTGTAGTATCGTTGTTCTTGTATCGTAACAATCGCCGCTTGAATGCTGCTTACCGTCTGCTTATCCGTAAAGACAAAGAAAAGGAGAAACAGGAGGAGCATACCAAGAGGCTTCTTGAAGAAACACTCCAGCATGCCGCTCATGTTGAAAACAATAAGGACATAGCAGAGCATTCAGACGACCTTCAGGATGACGACATCAGGATGCAGGACAAAAAAGATGCAAATGGAGGTATATGCCTAAGTGATGATAGCAAGAACAGACTACTAAATAGTGTGTTGGAGGTGATGAAAGACGTGGCTTTTATCTCCAACCCCGATTTTAGTCTTAATGCGTTGGCTGATGCCGTAGGTTCTAATACCCGCTATGTGTCTTGGGTGATAAACGACACTTACGGCAAGAATTTCAAGACTATGCTAAATGAATACCGTATTAAGGAGGCGTGTCGTAGGCTTTTGGATAAGGAGCATTATGGCAACATGACGATACAGGCTATATATGAGGAAGTAGGTTATACCAATAACGTAAGTTTTATCCGTGCTTTCAAGAAGATAAACGGTATGACTCCATCTGAATATCAGAAGCAGTATAAGATAGAAGAATCGCAGAACCATTTTGGCGACAATGAGTAGGACGATGTATATGTTATCATGATAAAAGTTCCTTTTTATTGCTGTCGTGCTCATATATTGCGAGTTTTTTTGTAATATTGCACCAAGAAACAAATAAACAGTTTTATGCACGTATTAGAGAAGTTCGGTTATTGCCCGAAATGTGGTAGCTCGCATTTTGTCGAGTCGAGCAACAAGAGCAAGAGATGTGAGAATTGCGGATTTGAGTATTTTATGAACCCTTCAGCAGCAGTAGCGGCATTTATCGTTAATGACAAGGGAGAGCTATTAGTAGAGAAAAGGAAGAAAGATCCTGCAAAGGGAACGTATGACCTACCAGGAGGATTTGCGGATGTAAGTGAAACGGCAGAGGAGGCTATTGCACGTGAAGTAAAGGAGGAAACTAAGCTAAACGTTGTTTCCTCGAAATATCTTTTCAGTCAGCCGAACATATATCGTTATTCTGGTTTCGACGTGCACACACTTGATATGTTCTTCCTGTGTACCGTTGACAATGAGCATGAAGTTGAGGCTGCGGATGATGCCGCAGAGTGTTTTTGGATAAAGCCAGAGGATATTCATACGGAGCAGTTTGGCTTACGTTCAGTAAGACAAGGGCTTTATCTCTATCTTGATATGATGAAAAAGTAAATCATAATGATACTAAAAAAGGAGAGAAACTGATGGCTTCTCTCCTTTTTTAGTATCCGACAGCTATGTCGGGATTAGTGGATATTATCTTCGATAAGGTTCTCGCCAGTCATGTCGGCTGGTTGTTCCAGTCCCATGATGTGCAGGATAGATGGAGCAACATCGGCAAGACGACCATCCTTTACAGTAGCAGAGTTGTTATCTGTAACGTAGATGAAAGGCACTGGGTTAAGCGAGTGGGCAGTATTAGGAGTGCCATCGGCATTTATTGCATTATCGGCATTGCCGTGGTCGGCAATGATAATAGCCTCGTAATCGTTAGCCTTAGCAGCTTTGATAACATCCTTTACGCAGTTGTCCACAGCGTGTACAGCCTTTGCTATGGCATTGTAAATACCAGTGTGACCAACCATATCGCCGTTAGCAAAGTTTACAACGATAAAGTCGTATTCCTGAGTGTTTATAGCACCAACAAGTTTCTCCTTAACCTCATAAGCACTCATCTCAGGTTTGAGGTCGTATGTAGCAACCTTTGGAGAAGGTACGAGAATTCTGTCTTCACCCTCGTAAGGCGTCTCGCGTCCACCATTAAAGAAGAATGTAACGTGTGCATACTTCTCAGTTTCTGCGGTGTGGAGTTGCTTCTTGCCCTGCTTGCTCAGATATTCACCGAGAGTGTCTTGCACGTTCTCTTTAGGGAAGAGGATGTTGACGCCTTTGAAAGAAGCGTCGTATGGAGTCATGCAAAAATACTGCAAATCCTTAATGGTGTGCATTCCCTCTTCTGGCATATCCTGCTGTGTGAGTACTTGTGTAAGCTCCTTAGCACGGTCGTTGCGGTAGTTGATAAAGATAACTACGTCGCCTTCCTGAATAGTTCCGTCAATATTAGCGTTGCTGATAGGCTTAACGAACTCGTCGGTAACATCAGCAGCATAACTCTCTTCCATAGCTTTTACCATATCAGTAGCCTTGGCACCCTTGCCCTCAACGAGTAGGTCGTAGGCTTCTTTCACACGGTTCCAACGCTTGTCGCGGTCCATAGCATAGAAACGTCCAATGATGCTTGCAATGTGAGCATCGTTAGCTTCGCAGTGTGCGGTAAGGTCTTTGATGAACCCCATTCCACTCTTAGGGTCTGTATCACGACCATCCATGAAGCAATGAACGAAAGTGTTCTTTAGACCATATTCCTTAGAGATCTCGATGAACTTATAAAGGTGGTCAAGTGAAGAATGTACGCCACCAGTAGAGGTCAATCCCATAAGGTGGAGTTTCTTTCCTGTTTCCTTTGCGTATGAGAATGCCTTTATAACCTCTGGGTTCTTCATTATAGAGCCGTCAGCACATGCACGGTTGATTTTCACAAGGTCTTGGTAAACGATGCGACCAGCACCGATGTTGAGGTGTCCTACCTCAGAGTTACCCATCTGACCGTCAGGCAGACCAACATCTTCACCACAAGCCATGAGCTGTGAGTGTGCGCTTACAGCCGTGAGATAGTCAAGATAAGGTGTAGGAGTGTTGTAGATAACATCCCCTTTGCCATGTTTGCCGATACCCCATCCGTCGAGTATCATCAATAAAGCTTTCTTTGCCATGATATTTTGTTTAATGTTTTAAAGAATTCATGCCTTAAGGCGTGTATACATCAAAGTTTAGAACCCGCCTTAATTAATCCTTGCAAAATTACAACAATATCTGCTATCTGCAAAATTAGAAGGCGGTTATCAGCATATTGTGTATTTATTAATATTTTTTTTAAAAAATCTGTCATTCTGTCATTACATCACGATAAGTATTTATAAGTCAGGGCATTAAACAAGCTTGACAGAAGCTTTTGTTTAAAGATATCTGTCATTATCTGTCAGTCTGCAAACACAAGGATTTTTTATCTAAACATCTATTACACAATACCTTAAGCCTAATTCTATCCATAAGATTCCCTTCTGTTACCTATATCATTTTGATGCGTTACCCTATACTATTTTACCTGAAAAGTGGGTACTTTTTATTTAAAATAACGGGCTTATATGACAAAAAAAACGGCAAAATCCTTCTCTCTCCCCTTATGACAGATTAGTGACAGATAGATGACAGATATTGTAAGTACTTAACAATATAACCTCCTTATATACAAACACTTATGTTATCCGCTGACAGAATGATAGATAAAACAAAAAAATATATATAATATTAGCTATCAGCTAACTTTTACATATTTAGAATTATTACAAATATATCTAGATGTCTAACATACCTTTCTGTTATCACAAAAAGGCAGTCCGTGACATCACATCACAGGCTGCCCTAACTATTGCGATTACAAAAATAGGTATGATAGACAAATGTAATCGCTATCCCTGACCTCCGCCTAAGGCCTGATATAGATTTATAAGGTTCTGAATAAGAGAGAGATTATTGGCTGACTGCGATAGTTGCGCATTCAACAAGGATTGTCTGGCGGTTAGTATTTCAAGGTATGTGTTATTGCCATGTTCCATCAGAAGCGTGGTATTGCGCAAGGCATTCTCCAGTGATGTAACCTCAGAAGCAAGAGAAGTCTGCTTGTCTTTGGCTGTCTGGTAGGCAGTCAGTGCATCATTAACTTCCTTGCCAGCGTTGAGCAGAGTCTGCGTAAAGGCTAGTTTCGCCTCTTCCTGTTGTGCTTTGGCAATCTTTAGTTGCGCTTCATTCTGTCCGCGAGTCAGCAGCGGTGCTGTTAGCGACCCCAATGCCGATGCAAGCAGTCTGCCTGGATTTATTATCATTGCTCCGCTATTGTTAGTCCATCCAACACTTCCGCTCAATACTAACGAGGGATAGAACGCAGAGCGAGCTTGGTTGACGCCATAAAAAGCCGCTTCCACCGTGTGTTGTGCCTGACGAACGTCGGGGCGGACAGAAAGCATATCCAGCGGAATGCCTATTGATAGATTATTGGGTAGTGAAGCAGATGATGTGCCTGATGCCTCAGAGAATATTTGTGAGGCAGTGGCATAATGCTGAGGCGTCTCAGCTAGCAGTATTGCCATAGCATTCTCTGTTTGCGTAATCTGCGATTGCAAGTCGAGTACAGAGGTGTGTACTTGATGAAGGGTTGCTTCCATCTGGTTGATGCCAGCCTCGTTGTATCGTCCTACTTTCATCAAGGCACGTGCTGTATTCAGTGTTTCCTTCCATGCCTCCTCTGTTTGTTCAGAGATGGAGAGCTGTTCACGCAGTGTTACTATAGTATAATAAGTGTTTGCGATGTTGGCAATCAACTGAGTGCGGACAGCCTGCTGATAATCTTGACTCTTGGCGTAGAGAGCCTTTGCCTGCTCCTTTGCATTACGCATACGTCCAAAGATGTCAATCTCCCAACTCATGTTCAGCGGCACGGAGTATGTCTGCACCGCCTTGGCATTGTTGAAACTGCTCACAGCAGCCTGTGGAGCTATGGCGAAAGATGGCAGGAAAGCCAACTTTGCAGCTTTCAGCGTAGCACTCGCCTCCTCAACTCTTAGCATAGCCGACTGATAATCGGTATTTTGAGCCAGCCCACGCTCGATATATCCTTGCAAGAGTTTATCGGTGAAGAGGTCGTGCCAATCCAATAATCCTAATGATGTGGAGTCTTGGTATTTAGTCATGGACTTCTCCAGTACGGAATCACCGAAGAGCTTGTCAGGCACATCCGTAACAGGCTGATATTTTGTATATATTCCGCAGCTGGTCAGAGATGTGAGCACAACGGCGGTAAACAACATTTTCTTCATTCTATTGTTCATTTGATTATTGTAGGTGTAAAAGGAATTATGGAGTTAGGGCATACCCCCTTTTTGCTCCACTATTCCTTATTTACCTTTTTGTATTATTACTTTTTCTGCGTATTCTTTTCCTCAATACTCTTTAGGAGTTCCTGATGCACTTGCAGATCTGCCTCCTCATGATAAGGCTTGCGTACCTTTTCCTGCAACCATTCGAAGACGATGTAGAATACAGGCACCACGAAGATTAGTGAGAGAGAGCCTACAAGCAATCCACCGACAACACCTGTACCGAGTGAACTATTGCCGTTGGCACCTGCACCTGTTGAGAACATCAATGGTAACATACCGAACACCATACAGAGCACTGTCATGAGGATAGGGCGTAAGCGGTCTTGTGCTGCAGAGAAAGCAGATGAAACTATACCCATGCCAGCACGCCTTCTCTCTACCGCATACTCAGTGATAAGGATGGCGGTCTTCGCCAGCAAACCAATCAACATGATGATACCCGTCTGTAGGTATATGTTGTTCTCCAGTCCGAAGAGTTTTGCAAAGAGGAAGCTACCCATTAGTCCGAAAGGCACACTTAGGATTACTGCCCATGGAATGAGGAAACTCTCATAGAGACAAGCCATGATGAGGTAGATGAGCACTACGCAGACGCCGTAGATGAAGAGCGTCTTGCCTCCACCGCTATTACCTTCCTCACGTGCCATACCACCAAATTCGTAGCCGTAGCCAGAAGGCAAGGTCTGTTCAGATACCTCAGCAATGGCTTTCTGTGCTTCACCAGAGGAATAGCCTTCGGCAGTGTTCACATTTACCGTGATAGAACTATAGAGGTTGAAACGGTTAGATACCTGTGGTCCAATGCCGTCCGTCAAGGTTACAAACTCACTGAGCGGCGCCATCTCGTCGCCGTTGCGCACAAACATATTGTCGAGCGAGTGCTTGTCGAGACGATACTGAGGAGAAGCCTCGATCATCACACGGTATACTTTACCAAACTCATTGTAGTTGCTTACATACGATCCACCGCAGTAGCTACCTAAAGCATCGAGGATGGTGGATGGCGAGATGCCAGCACGTTTACATTTAGCAGCATCCACATCGATGGTTATCTGTGGAAAGTTCATATTATAAGAGGTGTAGGCAACAGCTATCTCAGGACGTTGGTTAAGGGCTGCGATGAACTTCATCACATACTGATAGAACACTTTCTTGTCGCCACCTGTCTTGTCCTGCATGTTCAACTCGATGGAGTTACCCATACCATAACCAGGAATCATGGCGGGCTGGAAGACGAACACTTGTGCTTCTTTAATCTTACTGAAGGCAGCGTTGCAACGTGCCATCACGCTATCTATGCTATGTTCCTTTCCTTTGCGCTCGTCCCAACTCTTGAGTTTAGCGATGACGGTGCCGTAGGACGTTCCCTGACCAGAGAGCATACCATAGCCAGCCACCGTACTAAAGTGTTGTACCTCTGGCTGCGACTTCAATACATCACCCACTTGGGATATCACTTTGTTTGTCTCCTCCAATGTGTTACCCGGTGAAGTGCTGACGTTGAGCATCATCACACCTTGGTCTTCCTGTGGTACGAAACCTGTCTTGGTGGTGCGAAGCAAGAACACGAGCAGTACGATAGATGCTGCGAGACCTACCCATGCCATCCAGCGATGATGGAAGAAGAACATTACACCCCTCTTATATTTACCCATCAAGGCATTAAAAGATGTATTGTAGGCAGCACGGATGCGACCGCTAAATCCTTTCTTCTCTGCTCCTTCGCCCTGATTAGGTTTCATCATCACGGCGCAGAGCGCAGGACAAAGTGTAAGAGCGGAGATCATGGAGAGTCCCACTGATGTTGCCATGGTAATACCAAATTGGGTATAGAAGATACCTGAGGTTCCTCCCATGAATGATACAGGAATGAACACAGCCATGAATACCAGTGTACAAGATACCACTGCCATACTCACGTCGTGCATAGCATCGCGAGTAGCGAGGTAAGACGACTGATAACCAGAGTCGAACTTCGCCTGTACGGCTTCTACTACAACAATGGCATCGTCAACTACCGTTCCGATGGCAAGTACGAGTGCAAACAGTGTAAGAATGTTTATACTAAATCCAGCTACTTGCAAGCAAGCGAATGTACCAATAAGAGATACTATGATAGAGATGGACGGGATAAGCGTACTATTGAAATCCTGAAGGAAGAAATAAACTACTAAGATAACGAGAATGATAGCGATAACCAAAGTCTCCACCACCTCATGGATAGAGGCAAAGAGGAAATTGTTGGAGCTATGCATCTCGATGAATTCACAGCTCTTTGGCAGAGCCTTCGACATTTCGTTGAGCTTGGCAGTGATATTTGCGTTTACGTCGGTAGCGTTGGCACCTGCCACTTGGAATGTCATGAAGGTTACACCAGGTTTCTTGTCCACCTCGCCGTGGTAGCTATAAGAGAGTCTTCCGAGTTCCACCTCTGCCACGTCTTTCAGTCGCAGTACGGTTCCATCGTCATTACTTCGGATTGCCATATTCTTGAACTCCTCCACACTTTTCAGTCGACCATGATATTTCAGAGTGTACTGGAATGTGTTCTTAGAGTTCTCTCCGAGGGCACCTGTAGGAGCCTCGATGTTCTGTTCTCCCAACACTTGGGTTACATCTGAAGGTTGGAGATGATATTGTGCCATCATGTCTGGTTTAAGCCAGATACGCATACTGTAGGTATCACCTAACTCGAGAACCTCACCTACACCATTAATACGCTTTATTTCTGGCACTACGTTTATGTCGAGGTAGTTGGCTAGGAAGGTCTCGTCATATTTCCCATCGTTGCTTACGAGGGCACCAATCTGGAGAAAGCTATTCTGCTGCTTCTGTGTGGTAACACCAATCTTTGTTACTTCCGACGGCAAGAGTCCTTGTGCTTTAGATACACGGTTCTGTACGTTCACCGTTGCCATGTCAGGGTCAGTGCCTTGCTTGAAATAAACGTTGATTTGCGCCGAACCCGAGTTGGTGGCAGTAGAGGTGATGTAGAGCATATTCTCCACACCGTTGATGCTCTCCTCCAATGGCATGATGACGGATTTCATCACAGCATCGGCATCGGCACCAGTATATGTTGCCTCCACTCGTACAGTAGGAGGTGCAATATCCGGGTACTGCTCCACGGATAGAGTGAACAGTGAGATGAGACCCACCATCACAATCAGCACGGCGATGCTTATAGCCATCACCGGACGTTTGATAAATATATTGCCTTTCATCTTACAACCTCTCCTTCTTTCACCATTCCAGCACCTTCACTTACGATGATATCACCAGGTTTCAGTCCTTCTTTTACAATAAAGTTTCTACCATCATCGATACTTTCCACTTTGATAAGTTGCGATACAGCTTTGCCGCTCTGCACCTTATAGACGATACGCTTGTCTTGCTGCTGCACAGTAGCCGACTGAGGAATAACGATGCAGTCGTGTATGTGCGTAGGAATAAGTACATTGCCAGAACCACCACTATTTAAAAGACGTTCTGGATTAGGGAAGATGGCACGCAGACTCACGGCACCAGTCTGCGTGTCGATAACACCACTGATGCTTTCTACCTTCCCTTTGTGTTCATAGATAGATTGGTCGCCAAGTTGGAGACTGATTTCAGGCATCTTCTGGATAGCGGCATCCTTAGAGCCATATTGACGAATGAAAGTTAGTAGTTGTTTTTCGGTCATTGAGAAGTAAACGTACATTTCTGAATTGTCTGAAACAGAAGTTAGCGGTTGCTGCATCGTTGGTCCAACCAATGTACCCACACGATACGGCAATGTACCTACAACGCCATTGGCAGGGCTTCGCACCTCAGTATAAGAGAGGTTGTTGCGGGCATCCACCACTTGAGCTTTTGCCTGTGCCACCTGTGCTTGTGCATTTCTGTAGGCATTCTCAGAAGTTTTGTATGTATAAGATGAAATTACTTTCTGCGCTAAGAGTTCCTTGTTATTGGTGTAGGTGAGTTCGGCGGTGGCAAGAGCAGCCTGTGCCTGTCGTTCGTTAGCGAGGGCTGTAGCGAGGGCTGCCCGATAGGGTACTTGGTCAATAACGAAAAGTAATTGTCCGCGACTTACCTTGTCGCCTTCCTTTACACACAGCCGTTGTATCTTGCCCGAAACCTGCGGGTAGATATCAATATCTTGGCGTCCCTTAATGCGGGCTGAGTAAGATGTTTGGAGCGATAGGTCATTCTTTGCTACCTTCATTGTCTTGTAGTTAGTGGTAGCAACACTTTGAGCATCTTTTTTCTGTTGGCAAGAAGTTGCCATGAGGGAGCAACAGAGTGCTATCCCTACGTAATACAGAATCTTTCTGTTCTTTGTCATCATATTTGTCTATTTTTTTAATCGATGCAAAGGTACGGTGATTAGTCGTTCTGATGTATTTCATATTGTAGATACAATTTTTCAAATAAGGAAATAAAGTAGGGAGCCGATATTTCTTAACCTTATTCTTTTATTATTCCTTGGATTGTAGTATTTTTGCATTAGGAAGTTATCCTACAAGATTCTAAGGATAAGTGATAGTTTGTATAATATAGATTATAAGGGAGATACGGATAATGACAGAAGAAAAGGAGAACATAGAGGTGTTTATTAACCAATCTAAACCGTTTCGTAAAAATGAATTTGGTAAGAGTCGCGGAGCCTCATTGATATTTGTTAAAGAGGGAACAGCGCAAATAGAAATAGATTTTAAACCTTTTAAACTTGAAGTAAACCAATTATTGCTGCTTACTCCAAACTGCAATGTGCTTTGTACGGAGCAGAGCGAGGATTTCATAGTGTCTGGTATAGGCTTTTCGCAAGCTATAGCCGAGGATATAACAAGGTTTTTCGAACCAAATTTCTTCGCTTTCCTTACTGAATATCCTGTGGTAGAAATCTCTACATACGATGCAGCCTATCTTCAGCACATGATAGCAGGAGTAAACCACGTGCTGGAATATAGTAAAGGGGAGTACCGCCTACAGATAGCTAAAAGTATGATACAATGTTTCTATATGGAACATTACGATCGAAACAAGGATAGGATTGTGCAGCGTAAGAAAAGCAGTGTTAGTCATCAAGAGGAAATCTTCATGCAGTTTCTTACCCTTATGCATCAGTATGCAGCCAAGGAACGAAACACTTCTTTTTATGCCGACCGCCTCTGTATAAGTACTCGTTATCTCTCGGCTGTCGTTAGTAATCAATCTGGCAAAACGGTAAAGAATTTCCTCGATGAGCGTTGCATTCAAGAGATAAAGATACTTTTACGCACTACGTCGGAAAGCCTCCAGAATATTGCTCTTCAGCTTAACTTCCCCGATCAGTCGTTCTTTTCCAGATATTTCAGGAAGCATACAGGTATTACGCCAAAGGAGTTTAGGGCAGGAAAGAATGGATGATATAATAAAATCCTTTCATATATAATTGACATTCCTTAGAAGTAAGATCTGTGTTTCGGTAAAAATGTTCTCAATATTGGCGTTCTTACAAAATAAATGTCTATCTTTGTATTGTGTTAGGTATGAGGTTAATGCTCTTTAGCCTATACCTAACGACAAACAAATATATAGGACAGGACGTTTTTACGTAATGCTAACACAAGAGTATTAGGAACAGAAGTATTAGACACAAAAGCATTTGTAACACAAAATATATAAACACAAAAATCAAAATTATGAAGAGACTAATGTTTGTAATGACACTATGCGCTGCTGCACTTATGGCGGAGGCACAGCAAGTAAGAACTTTCCATTTTAAGAATGGAGGTTATTGGGTAAAAGTAGACTTAGACAAAAAGACATTCTTGGCTGATGGCTGTGGCGCAAAGTCGGAGACAATCAAGAACTACAAAAAGTCAGGTAACAAGGAAAGCTTTACTTCTTCTTCTAGCGGTGACTGGCGTACTACTCACCATGAGTTTGTGAAAAAGTCGGATACTGATTATACATATACCTATTGGTATACTCCATCAGAGACGAAAGATAAGACTGTAGTAGAGGTTACTACAAAAGGCAGTTCTGCTGGAGATGGTAGCGTAAAGGGGAAGGTTGCAGAAAAAGTTAGTGAGAAGAATCCTCTTAACAAAGTTGGCAGTGGTGCAAAGAACTTGTTCAATAAAGGTAAAGGACTCTTCAAGAAAGACAAGAGTAATACAGATTCTAAGTCAAAATAATGATAATAGCCGATAACTCTGTTTGTATATGACAGTGGCATGACAGTTAACGAAAAAAGGCATAATTGCGAGATTTACTCGTAATTATGCCTTTCTCATTATATCGCTATGGTATTCAGAACATTTGGCTAACGCGCTTTATCCCTTCTACGAGAGTATCAATCTCCTCCGTGGTGTTGTATAAAGCAAAGGAGGCACGCACCGTGCCCTGTATGCCGAGACGTATCATAAGAGGTTGTGCACAGTGGTGTCCAGTCCTTACGGCAATGCCAAGTCGATCGAGTAGGGTGCCCATGTCAAGATGATGGATGTTGCCTACAAGGAACGATATTACGGCATCCTTCTCCTTTGCCTCGCCGAAGATATGTATACCATCAATCTCTTTCATCCTTTTCATTGCGTATTCTGTTAGCATCTTCTCGTGGGAATGAATATTGTCTATTCCGAGCTGCTGCATATATTTAATAGCTGTGGCGAGTCCGTGGGTAGCAACATAGTCGGGGGTTCCTGCCTCAAACTTAAACGGCAACTTCTCGAAAACTGTACGCTCGAAGCTTACGCTCTCTATCATTTCTCCACCTCCTTGATAAGGTGGAAGGCGGTCAAGCCAGTTTTCCTTGCCATATAATACACCTACACCTGTAGGTCCATACATCTTGTGTCCGCTAAAGGCAAGAAAGTCGCAGTCGAGTTCTTGTACATCAACCTTAAAGTGTGGAGTACTCTGTGCACCATCGAGGACAAAAGGCACTCCGTGAGAGTGTGCGATACGAATCATCTCCTTTACAGGGTTGATAGTGCCAAGAACATTGCTTACGTGGGCAACGCTTACGATTTTTGTCTTGCTGGTGAAGAGCTTCTCATATTCTTCTATCAGTATTTCACCCTTGTCGTTCATCGGTATAACACGAAGGCTGATACCTTTCTTTGCAGCCTGTAATTGCCATGGCACGATGTTGGAATGATGCTCCATCGTAGAAACGATAACCTCATCGCCCTCTTGCATGAATTCATCGCAGAAAGAAGAGACGATAAGGTTGAGGGCTTCTGTGGTGCCGCGAGTAAAGATTATCTCGTTTGTCGATTTGGCATTGATGAAATCCCTTACTGTTTCACGTGCTGCTTCATGCAAGTCTGTTGCTTGTTGCGATAGATAATGTACTCCCCTGTGTACATTGGCGTTTACGTTGAGATATTCTTCACGCATAGCATCGAGCACACAGAGAGGCTTCTGTGTGGTGGCTGCATTGTCGAGGTAAACAAGCGGCTTGCCGTAAACCTCACGACTCAGTATTGGGAAATCTTGACGGACTCTTTGTATATCGTACATATTATATAATAGGTAATAGGACTAATAAGACAATCTACTTACACAATTTGCATCCCTCACACTTGTTCAACTCTCCACGAAATCTCTTTTCTACGAGATAGTGCAAACGATCGCGAAGTGGTTCGAGCTGCATCTTATCGATAACCTCGTTGATGAAGGCGAACTCCAATAGCAGTTTCGCCTCTTTTCTGCTTATTCCTCGCTGTTGCATATAGAAGAGGGCTGCATCGTTGAGCTGTCCTACTGTACTTCCGTGGGCACACTTCACGTCGTCGGCATATATCTCAAGCATCGGTTGCGTGAACATTCTCGCTGTCTTTGTAGCGCAAAGGTTTTGGTTAGTCTCTTGCGAGATGGTCTTTTGTGCACCATGGCGCACCAATACCCTACCTGCGAAAGCACCTACCGCTTCGTTGTCGAGGACATATTTGTATAGTTCGTTACTTTGGCAACGCCCCACTTTATGGTCAATGAGCGTGTTGTTGTCTACGTGTTGCTCCTTGTCTGCGATTACGCATCCACAGAGATTGCACTCTGCTCCTTCACCTTCGAAGACAAGGTCTGTGCGGTTGCGTGTTATGCCGTTGTGTAGGGTTATCACGTTGTGATTTACTCGACTGCTGGCTTGTTGCTGTATAAAGACATTGCTTACTCGTACATTCTTAGCATGTGTCTCCTCCAAACAATATAGGTCAAGAGATGCATTGCTGGCAACGTAAGCCTCAATGACTTGTGTGGTAAGAAAGTTCTTGTCGTCGGCAGCATGGTCGCAGAAAAGCAACTTTATCTCTGCTCTTTCTTCCACGACGATTAGAACACGGCGGTTCACCATGAGGTCAACATCAGAGCGCAGAATGTTTATAACCTGTATTGCTTTGTCCATAACAACGTCCTTTGGTACATATATGAACAATCCGTCTTGTGCAAGCATAGTGTTTAGGGCTGTGATGCCGTCCTCCTCAGTCTTGGCAATCTTACCATAATATTTAGCCACGAGCTCAGGTCTCTCTGCTGCAATCTTGCTCAGAGAGTCTACAATAACACCCTCGGGTAGTTCTTTCTTTGGGAGAGCCTTATTGTGGAAACCATCATTAACAACGAAATAAAGTGATGTGCTTAGGTTGGGCACATCGCATTTGAAGGCTTCGTAGGGATTGACAGGAATTTCCAATCGGTTTAGGTTCAAACCATAGTTGGGCTTGAATAGGGAAGGGATATCGGTATATTTATATCTCTCCACTTTCTTAGTGGGAAATCCCAAACGTTTGAAGTCTTCGAAAGCGGCATCCCTGATGTCGTTCATCACGCCATTGGCATGACCCATAATCATCTCCCGATGCTGCTCGTAGATTTCTATATATTGTTTTTCGCTTTGCATGAGTTTAGTCCTCCTTGTCAACTTCAGCTTTAATCCAGTCGTATCCGCGTTGTTCTATCTCCTTTGATAGTTCTGGTCCTTCGGTCTTTACTATTCTTCCGTTATATAGAACGTGAACAACACTTGGCTTTATCATGTCGAGCAGTCGTTCATAGTGGGTGATGACGATAGTGGATTTTTCTGGAGTGTGCATCTTGTTCACACCCTCAGCCACGATGCGCATGGCATCAACGTCAAGTCCAGAGTCTGTTTCATCAAGGATACTCAGTTTTGGATCGAGCATAGCCATCTGGAAAATCTCGTTGCGCTTCTTCTCGCCGCCACTGAATCCTTCGTTTACGGAGCGGTTTGATAGCTTGCTGTCAAGTTCTACCACTTTTCTTTTCTCCCTCATAAGCTTGAGAAAGTCGCCTGCGCTGAGAGGTTCTTTTCCTTCGTATTTGCGCTTCTCGTTGATGGCGGCACGCATAAAGTTCGTCATCGACACACCTGGAATCTCCACAGGGTATTGGAAAGAAAGGAACAAACCTTCGTGTGCTCTGTCTTCGGGAGCCATTTCGAGAAGGTTCTTGCCGTTGAAGAATACCTCTCCTTCAGTTACTTCATATAGCGGATTGCCAACGAGTACAGCACTTAGTGTACTCTTTCCAGAACCATTAGGTCCCATTATAGCATGTGTCTCACCATCTTTTACTGTGAGGTTGATGCCTTTCAATATCTCTTTGTCGCCAATCTTGGCATGAAGATTTCTTATTTCTAACATGATGTTGTTTTATTATAGAAGTAATAATTGTTATAGAAGTTATGGGAAGGTTACTTTATCCCACGGTTCCTTCCAACGAAACGCTAAGCAACTTTTGTGCTTCTACGGCAAACTCCATAGGCAATTTGTTGAGCACATCTTTGGCATAACCGTTTACGATAAGACCTACGGCTTGTTCTGTCGGTATGCCACGCTGGTTACAGTAGAAAAGTTGTTCTTCGCTTATCTTGCTCGTTGTTGCTTCGTGTTCCACCACAGCAGAGTCGTTGTGTATATCCATATATGGGAAGGTGTGTGCTCCGCAGTTACTACCAAGCAACAGCGAGTCGCAAGAAGAATAATTGCGAGCATTATCTGCATTTGCTGTGGCACGTACCAACCCTCGATATGAGTTCTGACTATGTCCTGCCGAGATACCTTTTGATATAATGGTGCTCTTGGTGTTCTTGCCAATATGTATCATCTTTGTGCCAGTGTCGGCTTCCTGATAATTGTTCGTTACGGCAACGCTGTAGAATTCTGCCACGGAGTTGTCGCCCCTCAATACACAAGACGGATATTTCCATGTTATTGCAGAACCTGTTTCTACCTGTGTCCAAGAGAGCTTTGAGTTTACTCCGCGTAGATCTCCTCGCTTGGTAACAAGGTTTAGTACACCGCCTTTTCCATTTTCGTCGCCAGGATACCAGTTCTGTACCGTTGAGTATTTCACTTCGGCATTGTCTTTTACTATAATCTCCACGATGGCGGCATGTAGCTGGTTCTCGTCTCTCATCGGAGCTGTGCATCCTTCAAGATACGACACATAAGAGTCGTCTTCTGCAATAATTAACGTGCGCTCAAACTGTCCTGTATTCTTGGCGTTGATACGGAAGTATGAACTCAGTTCCATCGGACAGTGCACACCTTTTGGGATATATACGAAAGAACCATCGCTGAACACCGCACTGTTGAGGGCTGCAAAGAAATTGTCGCGATACGGCACTACGCTTCCCAGATATGCTTTTACCAAGTCGGGGTGCTCTTTTATTGCTTCGCCGATAGATGAGAATATTACTCCCTTTTCGGCAAGCTTCTCTTTGAAGGTGGTCTTTACCGACACGGAGTCCATGATGGCATCGACAGCAGTTCCGCTCAAGGCGAGACGCTCCTCGAGAGGTATGCCTAATTTGTCGAAGGTCTTCATAAGCTCAGGGTCTATCTCTTTGTTTTCTGGTTTCTTTGCTAAAGGGTCTGCATAGTAGGAGATGGCCTGATAGTCTATTTCCGGCACATGCACATGTCCCCACTTCGGCTCTTCAAGCGTCTTCCAATAGTTGTAGGCTGTAAGACGAAAGTCGAGCATCCACTGTGGTTCTCCTTTTTTCTTGGAGATAAGTCGGATGACATCCTCGTTAAGACCTTTCTCTATGATGTCCGTATGCACATCAGTGGTGAAGCCGAACTCATATTTCTGCTCCGCCACTTGTTTTACGAACTCATTGTTCTTATCTTTACTTTCCATTTCTTGTTGTTTCGAAACGAGGCTCACGCCTCTTTTTAATTTTCGGTTATCCTAAATATAACCAATTGTCATGACATAAAATACATCTATATAAATGTGGTTGCAAAGTTACTAAATAATGACAGATAACAATTATGTTTTATAAGATTTTTTTATTCCTCAGAAGTTGGCTGTATGTATGAAAAATCCCCACGGCATCAAAACGATGTGCCGTGGGGAAATCCATTATTTTTTGTCCCACCTTATATTATTAGCCGTCTTAATTAATGTTTAGCTAATTTTGTCCCTTACTATTAGCATAGGGATGATGGGTTGTTGTCTTTAATCCAAGTGGTCGAGAGAGTCGTTGAAATCTTTTGGCTCATGCTCCGTCATGGGATCATGGAAATCGTTAGACTGCTCATTCGCATTATGTTCGAAGCGATGCTGTTCTCCACGCTCAGGACGAGGACGGCGTTCTCCGCGTTCAGGACGAGGACGACGCTCACCACGCTCAGGACGAGGACGACGCTCACGTTCTACATATCCCTCTGGTTTTGGGATGAGTACACGATGAGAGAGTTTGTATTTACCAGTCTTAGGATCAATCTCAAGGAGCTTAACCTTAATCTTGTCGCCTTCCTTGATACCTGCCTCTTCCACTGTTTCAAGACGCTTCCAATCAATCTCTGATATATGGAGAAGTCCATCTTTGCCTGGCATAATCTCTACGAAACAACCATAAGGCATTACCGAACGTACTGTTCCTTCGTAGACCTCGCCAACCTCTGGGATGGCAACGATAGCACGAATCTTTGAGATTGCCTTGTCGATACTATCCTTGTTAGGTGCGCTGACCTGAACTTTACCCTTACCATCGGTTTCGTCGATAGTAACTGTAGCACCAGACTCTTCCTGAATCTGCTGTATAATCTTACCACCAGGACCGATGACAGCTCCGATAAATTCCTTCGGAATGTCGAATGCCTCGATACGTGGAACCTGTGGTTTGAGCTCTGCACGTGGCTCTGCGATAGTGTCGGTAAGCTTGCCGAGGATATACTCTCTACCTTCCTTAGCCTGCATGAGGGCTTTTTCAAGAATTTCAAAACTTAGTCCATCGCACTTTATATCCATCTGTGTGGCTGTCAGTCCGTCTTTCGTTCCTGTTGTCTTGAAGTCCATGTCGCCCAAGTGGTCCTCGTCGCCGAGGATATCGCTCAATACGGCATACTTGTCTTCTCCTGGATTCTTGATAAGTCCCATGGCGATACCTGAAACAGGCTTCTTCATAGGAACACCTGCGTCCATAAGTGCCAATGTTCCTGCACAAACGGTAGCCATAGAAGAAGAACCATTAGACTCAAGAATCTGTGACACCAAACGTACTGTGTAAGGATATTCCTCTGGAATCTGTCCTTTCAGTGCACGCCATGCCAGATGACCATGTCCAATCTCACGACGACCTACACCACGCTGTGCTTTAGCTTCACCAGTACAGAATGGAGGGAAGTTATAGTGGAGGAGGAAGCGCATGTAGCTCTTGTCGAGCACGTCGTCAACCATCTTCTCATCGAGCTTTGTTCCGAGTGTACAGGTTGTCAAAGACTGTGTTTCACCACGTGTGAAGATAGAACTTCCATGAGGCATTGGCAGAGGAGAAACCTCGCACCAGATAGGACGAATCTCGTTAGTCTTTCGTCCGTCTAAACGTATACCCTCGTCAAGGATGCAGCGGCGCATAGCATCACGCATCACATCATGGTAGTATTTGTCCATCAAGGCAGCCTTTTCCTCAAGTTCTTCCTCTGTGAGGTCAGCATGTGCAGCATTGTAAGCCTCTTGGAAATCAGCAAGAATCTTGTCGAAAGCATCTTGGCGAGCTTGCTTGTCGAGAGCTTCCTTGACAACATCGTATGCCTTTGGATATAGCTCGTCGTTAATCTGCTTGCGCAAGTCTTCGTCGTTAACCTCGTGGCAGTACTCACGTTTTACGTCTGTACCAAGCTCCTTTGATAGCTCAACCTGCAATTCGCACATTGGCTTGATAGCCTCCTGTGCAGCCTTCAGTGCACCGAGCAAATCCTGCTCTGACACCTCTTTCATCTCGCCCTCAACCATCATGATGTTCTCTGCCGATGCACCTACCATAAGGTCCATATCTGCTTCCTTCATCTGCTCGAAGGTTGGGTTGATAACATATTCGCCGTTGATACGTGCCACACGTACTTCAGAAATCGGGCACTCGAAAGGAATATCTGAACATGCCAATGCGCATGATGCTGCGAAACCTGCAAGAGCATCTGGCTGGTCTACTCCGTCTGCTGAGAAGAGGATGATGTTGACATACACCTCAGCATGAAAATCTGCTGGGAATAGAGGGCGCAGTGCGCGGTCTACCAGTCGGCATGTAAGAATCTCATTGTCGCTTGCTTTGCCTTCGCGCTTTGTGAAACCGCCTGGAAAG
Organism: Oscillospiraceae bacterium; assembly: GCA_963654095.1. Taxonomy (GTDB): domain Bacteria; phylum Bacteroidota; class Bacteroidia; order Bacteroidales; family Bacteroidaceae; genus Prevotella. The sequence goes on along the minus strand of CAVKAH010000005.1, from coordinate 64 downwards.
CGTCCAGCAGCGGCATACTGTTCTCTGTACTCTACCTGCAAAGGCATGAAATCTGTTCCGGGAA
>CAVKAH010000004.1:0-39333 GCA_963654095.1 Oscillospiraceae bacterium | reverse complement strand
CTGCTCGAATAAAATTCAAAAATACATCAAAGGTAATTTTTAGAACCCGCCTTTATTTCATCATCCTCTTCCATTTGAAGTATCCTGCTATGGCGATAATGGTATATAGTCCGTAGAGTCCTGCCTTGAAGGGTATTCCCTTGCCTATATATAGATAGAAGCATACGGCATCCACCACTATCCAAAAGAGCCACTGCTCTATGTATTTCTTGGCAAGAGCCCATAAGCCCACAAAACTTAGAGCATTGGTAAAGGAGTCGAGCACGGGTACGGTGCTGTTGGTATATTCTTTCAACACATAGTATGTTATGCCCCAAACAACGAAGAAGGCTATTACTACGGGGAGGTATTTCCTGACGGGCATGTGAGTAATAGGTATTTCTGCCGTAATACTCTCCTGCCTATTATTACTGCCTCTCTTGAACAAAGCACGGATAAATGCACCGTATCGCCACATCATAAATCCATAAACACCTGCTACGGTATAGTAAGCTGCCATTCCAGCATCTCCATAGAGTCCGTGTGTCCAATAGAGCCAAATGTCCAGTGCAGGCATTATGATACTTACAAGCCACAATGCTATATGGGCACGATATTCAAGCCATATATACAGAAGCCCGAGAAGGGTTGTAAAGATGTCGAGCCAATTATCTATGATGTATTGTTGCATGATGGTTATTCTTTTTTAGGGATGTTACGCAAGTAAGAATACAGATGGGGAGTAATAGGAAAAAATGCCGAAGCCCCCATTTAGAGCCTCGACATTTTTGATTATAGGCGGGTTCTAAAAATTACCTTTGATGTATTTTTGAATTTTATTCGAGTAGATTTTTCTGTCTTTCTGAAAGAGCATAGCGGGCTATGCGACTGAAGAAGGGCGAAAAAGATGCCGAATAAAAGCAAAAAGACACAAAGAGTATATCCATCAAAAAATAATTTATTAATACGTGGAATTTTTAGAACACGCCATTATACATTTGAGACATTAGAATCTCAGTGTGAGGTTCGCCATTACATTAAAGCCTGCTGCTGGTATGTAAGAGAACCAGTTGCCACGCTTTCCTGCTACATACGTACCGTAGTCGTATGCCATTACGGCATAGTGGCGTGCAAAGATATTGTTGAAGTCAAAGCCAATCTTTACATTCTTGATGCCCATTGCCTTCTTCACGTCGCTCTGGTATACGAGACTGAGGTTCGACTGTGAGTAGCATGGCATTGAACTGAACTCTGAGTTGTTGAGATACTGCTTACTAACGAAGTTTGTGTGCCATGTAGCACTAAAGCCAGCATAGTGGAAATCAACGAAGCCATTGAGTATTGCACTTGGAGAATATGCGAGTGTAGAGTTTGAATAGTGGTTGTGAACAGGGTCTACATCGTTCCAGTCGGCATCTGTAGCTGCCACATACTCATCAAAATCCTTAATCTTATTCTTGCTCAAAGCAGCATTACCCTCAAAGCTCAACCACGACAATGGTGCCCATCCCGCAGTCAGCTCTACACCCATGCGGTATGATTTCTTAACGTTTGTGGTGAGAGCCTCACCGATATCGCTCGACTCACCTGTTTGAACAAGCTGATTGTCATAGTCCATGTAATAGAAGTTTGCTCCTACATGCCAGTTGCTACCATTATACTGATATCCAGCCTCTACATCTACTACCTGCTCCGATTTAGGATAAGGATAGTTTCCGTTGTCGGTATAGTTGTTGCGCTCTGGCTCACGGTTAGACATTGCTACAGAAGCGTAGGCTTTGTGTCCACCGTTTGTATAGCTGATACCAACCTTTGGGTTAAAGAAGTTGAAATGGTCATCAACGTTCAGTTGCTGGTTGTAATAGCATTTATCCGTTTTGTTCCAATAGAACTTGTCGTTCAGACCATCCGTTGTATAACGCACATAGCGGTATTGCATATCGGCAAATACATTCCAATGTGTTAGGAAAGTATATGTAGCCTTTATGTATGCGCTATAGTCGTCTTTCTCAGCATCGGAGTCGTAATAGTGGTATCTGCCATCAGCACCGAAATATTTATGTTCCAATGCCTCGTCCTTGATATAGCTTACGTAACCCCAATGTGAACCACGGAACTGCTGAAGGTTTGTTCCTGCGATAATATCCCACTCGTCTGTCTTGAAGTTTACGCTGTAAACCATGCCATAAGCATTCTGTGTCAATCCTTTTACACGTACGGCGTCTGTCTTACCTAACTCATTGATACCAAACTTAGATAGACTCTTATGACCTCTAAAGTCTTTGTAGTATCCACGTCCGTAGGTATAGTGGAGAGCTATATTGTGGCTCCACTTCTCTGACGGCTGCCATGTGGCAGAAAGTATGTTGTGGTTCTGATAGAAATTGTCGGTAGTACGATCCCATTTCCTACCATCACGGAAGGTGAAAGGTACAAGCTGATACTTGCCATTTACCTTTTCGTAACTACCAAGAAGCGTGTTGCTCCTACCGAGTCCCATGTCCCATATCTCTTTATACGACTCTGTTCCGTTAGGTCCAGATATGTAGTTCCATGCCTGACCCGTTTTCTCAAAGTTTCCTACATTCTTATAACGTATCTGGAAGTTATTGCCAAGCCATGTTAGTCCGCCATAGTAAGAACCAGAACGACCACGTGTGCCATCAACAAAGCCGTCGGTTGCCGTCTCATGATAAGATCCGTCGAAGATAAGATGGTTGAAAAGCAGACCTGTAGAGAACGAAGCACCTGCGTTATAGGTATTATACGAGCCGAAAGAACCCGTAAGCTCAGCAAATGGCTTCTGTGAAGGAGTTGCCGTAGCAAGAGATATTGAACCACCGAATGCACCATCACCATTTGTGGAAGAACCCACACCACGCTGTATCTGCACGCTGCTAAGCAATGCTGCATAGCTGTTCATGTTTGCCCAGAATACGCATTGGTCTTCTGGAGAGTTGAGTGGCACACCATCAAGTGTAACATTGATGCGGCTACCGCCTACACCACGCATTCTCATGTAAGTAGTTCCTGTGCCTGAAGCCGACTCGCTCCATGCCAGTACACCTGGGGTGCGGGCAAAAAGGAAAGGAAGTTCTTTACCTGAAGATGCAAAGTTCTTCAACTCGTTCTTCTTGATGTTTGCGACTGCAAATGGTGCGTTCTTCTGCGCACGCACAGCCTTAACAACTACTTCGTTCAACTGCTGAACGTTCACCGTGTCGACTTTCTGCTCGGCAAGTGCCTGCTGTGCACACAGGGTGCATACTACAGCCATTGCCACGCCATTGATTTTTTTCATTTTGGTTGTGTTACCTGTTACAAGACAATAAAAGTGTTCCCACACCTTCATCGTCTCAATCCTTTAATAATATAAGGGGAAATCCTATAAGTTACCTACGCCGGCATTACCCGGATCAGGTTATTTGGGTCTATTCTCAGCATCCGCAACTGCGGTAGCACCCCTTAGATGGCATTTTGCCAATCGCGGAAAGAGGGGGATTCGAACCCCCGATACGCTTTAGACGTATACACGCTTTCCAGGCGTGCCTCTTCAGCCACTCGAGCACCTTTCCTTCTTCTCGTAATAAATATAGTTGAAACTATCTCTCAACTTTCTTTGCGGCTGCAAAGGTAATGTTTTTAAAAGAGAAAACAAAAATAAAAGTATAAACTTTTCCTTTTATCGCCTTTCGTCCCCTTTACTCTTCTGCCTCTTTACCCCTACAGAGCAACACCCGTTTTGCAGTTTCTGTTGTAGTTTTTTCTACCTCATCTACAGAGAGACCATACACTTCTGCCATCTTTTCCAACACATATCTCACGAAAGAACTTTCATTGCGCTTCCCTCTCATTGGCACAGGAGCCATATAGGGAGAGTCAGTTTCCAATACTATTCTCTCTATCGGTACGTGCGGTAGGACTTCTGGTAGATGTGATTTCTTGAATGTTAGCACTCCGCCTATACCAAGCACAAACTTGTCAAAACTCAACAGTTGTTCTGCCTCTTTCTCATTTCCTGTAAAGCAATGGAACACTCCACCACGAGATAACTCCTTTTCATAATTACGCAATATTGCCACCATTTCGTTTTGAGCCTTACGACAATGTATCATAAGCGGTAAGTCGTATTCTACTGCCCACTTGACTTGCTCTTCAAAGGCTTCAAGCTGCTGATGTTCAAACTCACGACTCCAATAATAGTCGAGTCCTATCTCACCGATGGCAATGAATGGGTGGAAAGGGTTGTCGAGCATTGGTTTCATCTCGGCAAGCACCTCCCTCCAGTTGTCTTTCACTTCTTCGGGATGCAGACCTATCATTGGATAGGCATAGTCAGGATAACGACGACAAGTGTCGAGAACTGTGCTTATGGATTTCAAATCTATTGCTGGAACAAAGATTTTCTCCACACCAGCAGCTTTGGCACGCTCTATCATCTGGTCTCTGTCTTCGTTGAACTCCTCTCCGTCTATATGTGAATGTGTATCTATCATTATTGCATTTCCTTTTTGCCCTATCTGTAAGACTTTCTATTTCTTTCGGTTCATCATCTTTTCGGTATACTCACGCAGCACTTGCTTACGCTCTGCATCGACACTGATACGGTCGAGATACTGCTGACTTTCATCGAAATAGAACTTTATCTTATCCTCTGCTAGTTTGTCTATACCGAGCTTGTTATATATCTCCGTTACAGCCTGTATCTTTTCCTGTGGATTAAAGTCTTTTGCTTCTATCCAACGGAGCAGTTCTTCACGCATCTTAGCATCTGCACGGTTATAGGCATTTATGAGCATATACGTTTTCTTGTTACACAGGATGTCGCCACCTATTGCTTTGCCAAAGACCTTTGGGTCGCCATAAACATCAAGGTAGTCGTCCTGCAACTGAAAGGCAAGCCCTACCCTCTCGCCAAACTTATACAACAAGTGGGCATCTTCTGGCGAGGTTTCTGCCATAAGGGCACCCATCTTGAGAGCACAAGCAAGGAGAACGCTTGTCTTCAGACGTATCATCTCAATATATTCATCTTCTGTTACATCTGTACGGTTTTCAAACTCCATGTCATACTGTTGTCCCTCGCTAACCTCAAGGGCGGTTTCCGTAAATAGGTCGAGAGCATCTTTCAAGAGTGCAGCATTACAGTTTGCAAGATGCAGGTATGCAAGCGAAAGCATTGTGTCTCCAGACAGTATTGCGGTATTGGCGTCCCATTTCTTGTGTACTGTAGGGCGTCCTCTTCGTACATCGGCATTATCCATCAGGTCGTCATGAAGGAGGGTATAGTTATGATACGTCTCCAAAGCAGTAGCAGCTGGCAATGCAGTCTCCACATCATCCTTGAAGATATTATATGCCATAAGCACGAACGAGGGGCGTATGCGTTTACCACCTGCCGAGAGTACATAGCGTATAGGTTCATACAGCGACATAGGTTTTCGGTCGTAAGGCAGATTGTCGATATAGCGACTTACAATATCAAGTATTTCTTTTGATGTAAACATAGCTTTCTTTTTATTATTGGTTAACGTAATTGCTTTTACCTTTTTATATTATAGCTCTTACATAATTGTATTATGTTCTTACCTATTTATATTAATGGAGCATTGAGAAGCTCCACACACTAATATCCAAGGTCTTCTCCTACCAACACTACGGTATGTCTGCCAGCAGGGCGGGAGTTTCTCATTATCTGTATATAATTACACAGACAGTCTATCGACATACAGTTATGGCATACACCGTCTGCTTTGCAAGGAGAATTAAGGTCGGCAAAACGAGCTGCATTCGTTGGAGCTGCTACACTGCGAGCTCTTGCTACGGCAGCATCAAGATTTTGCGCCACTTTGTTAAGTCCCACTACGAGTATCACGTGCTTCGGTCCGAAGGTTATTGCAGCCACACGGTTGCCATTGCCATCGATATTCACAATCAGTCCGTCCTCGCTAATGGCATTAACACTCGACAGATAATAGTCTGCAGAGAAGGCTTTATGATATATCTCCTGTGCTGCAGCACGGTCGGGAGCTAAATCACGATCCCACACATCAAGGTTTCCTCTATCGTGAAGAGCCTTTGTAAGGCCCATATCACGTATAGTCATCGAGCCACCCCACGTTACGCTACTTCCATCGGGTATCATGCCTACTATAGCCTTTACGGCTTCTGCTGATGTGGGGCAATATATTGCCTCATAATGACGCTGCTTCAGTTGCTTCACAAGATGTGTTGCGAGCAACGAGTTTCTTTGTTCTTTAGGACTACTCATTATGTTTTCTATCTCCCTGTTATTTAAACGCATTTAATGCGGATATTATTGCTGATGTTTCCTCCTCTGTCGACACCTGACTGCACGGCAGACTCAGTTCCTCTTTATGGATACGCTCTGTTATAGGTAGTCCATCTGCTGGTATATGCAGTATGTCTGACTCACGATAACAGTTTTGCTTATGAGGCGGAATAGGATAGTGTATCATCGTTTGTATCCCTTTATCAAGGAGATACTGCTGAAGTTCATCTCTGCGTTCACATAGTATCGGCAAGATATGGAACACGCTGTTAGCATAAAAATCCATTGACGGCAGTGGTATTAATGGGTTCTGAACCTCACTTATATATCTCAATGCCACCTTACGGCGTTTCTCGTTCTCCTCGTCAAGATACTTTAGTTTCACGTCAAGCACTGCTGCTTGTATCTCATCTATACGGGAGTTCTTGCCCACATGCTCAAAGACGTATTTCCTTGAAGAACCATAGTTGCCAAGAGAACGCACCATTTCAGCAAGGGAGTCGTCTCCTGTTGTTACCGCTCCTGCATCACCAAGGGCACCAAGGTTTTTTCCTGGATAGAAACTATGGGCAGCAGCATCGCCAAGACTACCTGTTCGTCTGCCTTTATATAGACATCCATGTGCCTGAGCATTATCTTCTATCAGCTTTAGGTTATATCTTTGGCATATCTCCCCTATCTTATCCGTATATGCACTACGCCCATATAGATGTACAATCATTATCGCCCTTGTACGTGGGGTTATCACCTGCTCTATCAAAGAGTCGTCTATCTGAAGCGTATCAATACGAGGTTCTACAAGTACAGGGCGTAACTTATTTTCTGTAATCGCAAGTATTGTGGCAATGAAGGTATTTGCAGGAACGATAACCTCATCACCTTCTTTCATAACTCCGAGTTCTATATAAGCACGCAGTATCAGTGTGAGGGCATCAAGTCCGTTTCCGCATCCTATGCAGTGGCGTGTGCCTATATATTCAGCATAGTCATGCTCAAAGCGTTCCGTAGCCTTACCATGCAGATACCAGCCACTTGCCACTACATCCGCTACTGCCCGCTGTATCTCATCTTGATGAAGTGCAGTTATCTTTTTAAGTTCAAGATAGTTTATCATCTTCTCTGTTATTTTTTTACTTGCCACTCATACACGTCATAACATACGCCGCGTGCACCGAACCCCTCTTTCTGATGTATCAAGTTCTCGTTCAACCATGTGCCATGATGCTCTGTAGATTTTCCGAAATCAAGATATCTACGATTGGCAAACACATAATTTATAAGCTCGTCTATCACCATATCCAATGCGCCCAATGCTTTTCCCTTTGGCGATGCCGCTATATATTGTGTATGAACGATATTGTTCATCACAAAGACAAGTGTTCCACCCAACGCCTCAGCGTTATCGTAAGCCATAAAGAGTCGTATTTCTTCGGGAAATCTTTCGGCAAGCAACGTAAGCTCTTGCTCCGTATGAACAGGACTTACCCCATACCTACTCTCAAGATTTGTGTTCAGTATATTCCAGAAAGTATGTATATCTTTTGTTTCTCTTACCACCAGTCCTTTGCTCCGTGCTTTGTTTATGCAGCGTCGACGTAGCTTGGCGTATTTGGGATGACATGGAATAAGAACTGTTGAGGATATTTCTCTGCTTACCAGTTGTGCTCCACACACTTGAATTACGGCATACAAGTCTTCCTCTGACGGCATACTGTGGTATATCCACGGCGTTGGTTTATACACCACCTTTCCTATTCCTAACGTCAGAAGATAGTCATTAATATCAGAAAATATTTTTATTGCAGACTCTGCCGTCATACTTTCGTCTGCCACCAATCCTCCATAGGTGAGTCCACCATGCGAGAAAAGGATACCATCCTTGACATTTGCTGGCAAGACAGCACACAACGTCTTTTCATTGCATACCATCAGGGAGCAATCTTCATAGCGGTCGCTATGGTAATCCATATAGCCTCGCTTGAAAAGGAATGTTCCGTTCTTAGATTTCTCTATGAAACTATCCCATTCGGCTTGGTCTGCGGTATCGTATTTTCTTACTTCAAACATTTTTTATACTCCAGAAACTCATCATAATCATAGATATAGTCTTCTTCTTCATATACCTCTGAAGCAAGCACAAGACATACTGCTCCTGACGAAAAATCATCGAGCGTTCGCCAGATGCCTGTCTCTATTATCAGTCCCTGATAGGGATGATTGAGGAGAAATGTCTTTTTCTCCGTTCCATCATCAAGGGTTACAGTAAAGCTGCCACTCAATGCTATCAGCAGTTGCTTAAGCTTTTTGTGAGCATGTCCACCTCTACTCTCACCTCCAGGCACATCATATACCCAATATGCACGTGATATCTTAAATGGTATCTGATTATATTCTTCCACAACAGACAGGTTTCCTCTGCGGTCTTCTATCTTTGGAATATCTATTATCTTAGCTTCTGATACTTTCATACGTCTGTAATTTATGACATTCCCGTTGACATACCATGTTCCCTTGTTATGGCAACGAAATATTTTAATAAGGGAAAAGCTATAACACCTTATTTTATCACAGTCTCAGCAAGTCGCTTTGCCTTATTACGCAATGGTGTGGTGTCGGCGTCTTTATCACCATAACACAACACAACGCCCATTCTTCGTCCTACGTGCTGCTCATGTTTTCCGAAGATACGAAGGCGAGTGTAGTCTTCGCTCACTACATCCTGCATATTGTAATGTGGGTCGTGTTCTGCTTCTTCCTTTGCCAATACTACTGCGCTTGCTCCAGCATGCTCCAAGTGTATTGCTGGTATTGGCAACCCCATAACGGCACGGAAATGCAACTCAAACTCATTGAGGTTCAAGGTATGACCAAGTGTTACCATTCCTGTATCGTGTGGTCGTGGAGAGAGTTCCGAGAATATCACTTCGCCCTCCTTTGTCAAGAAGAACTCCACGCCCCATATTCCAGCACCTGTTAAAGCTCCTGTTACTTTCTCTGCCATATCTTCGGCTTTCTTAAGTTCATCGGCAGGCAAATGGAAAGGTTGCCAACTCTCACGATAGTCGCCACCTTTCTGTACATGCCCTATCGGTGGACAGAAGAGCGTAGGACCGTTCTTCTGTGTTACAGTTAGCAATGTGAATTCGCTATCGAAATGAATAAACTCCTCGATGATTATTTCTTTTACATCGCCACGGCTACCTTCCATGGCTTCATTGAATGCTTTTTCTAAATCGTCAGCACTCTTTACAACACTTTGTCCATGACCTGATGAAGACATTAAAGGCTTCACTACGCATGGGAAACCTATCTCTTTTGAGTGTTCTTTAAGTTCATCGAGGGTCTTGGCATAGAAATACTTTGCTGTGCGCAGCCCGAGTTCCTTTGCTGCAAGGTCGCGAATAGCCTTACGGTTCATCGTATAGTTTACGGCTCTCGCACTTGGCACTACCTGTATTCCGTCTTTCTCGTAGTCAAAAAGACGCTCTGTCCTTATTGCCTCTATTTCTGGCACTATTATGTCGGGGTAGTGTTTCTCCACAATACGATCGAGAGCTTCTCCATCAAGCATATTAAACACCTCACTCTCGTCTGCCACCTGCATAGCTGGAGCATTGGCATACCTATCGCAAGCCACAACATACTGTCCTGCACGCTTTGCTGCTATCACGAATTCTTTTCCAAGTTCGCCTGAGCCTAACAATAATATCTTCTTCATATTACGTAGTAGTTTATATTTGAACGGTGTTTCCAGTTATCTGTTTCCGTACATCTGGTCATAATACTTCTGATAATCACCGCTTGTTACCTCTGCTATCCAGTCTTGATGCTCCAAGTTCCATTTTATTGTCTTTACGATACCATCGGCAAACTTAGTTTCAGGATACCAGCCGAGTTCTTCTTTAATCTTTGTTGGGTCTATGGCATACCGCTGGTCATGACCAAGACGGTCGCTGACAAAGGTTATAAGGTCTTCGTTTATCCAACTGATATCTATATCGCCATTTGCATCCTGCTGTTTCTTTTTCAACACGTTGCGCAACTGCTTGCCTTCCTCCATCATATCATGGATAGTCTTGATAGTAAGCTTCACAATGTTGATATTTGTCATCTCGTTGTGTCCGCCTACATTGTAGACTTCACCCTCACGTCCTTCACGAACCACAAGGTCTATCGCCTTGCAATGGTCTTCTACATATAACCAGTCGCGTACATTATCTCCCTTGCCATATACTGGCAACTTCTTGCCCTCAAGGATATTGTTAATTATTAATGGTATTAGCTTTTCTGGGAAGTGATATGGACCATAGTTGTTTGAACAGCGTGTTATCGTTGTAGGCATATGATATGTGTCGTGATATGCCATGACTATCATGTCGGCACTTGTCTTTGATGCGCTGTAAGGACTATGCGGACAAAGAGGTGTCTTCTCTGTAAAGTAACCTTCTGCACCGAGTGATCCATACACCTCGTCAGTACTTACTTGATGATAACGTTTGCCTTGTTTCCATATCGGATATCCCGTTTCGTCCTTGCCGGTTACCCATGCTCTGCGGGCTGCATCAAGCAGATTCTGTGTTCCGAGGATATTTGTTTCAAGGAAGAGCTGCGGATTCTCTATCGAGCGGTCTACATGACTCTCTGCAGCAAAGTTCACTACATAGTCTATGTCGTGCTCTGCAAACAACTTGTCTGCGAGTTCACGGTCGCGAATATCTCCACGCACAAAGAGACAACGCTTGTTGTCGATATCGTCTTTTATTGTTCCGAGGTTGCCAGCATACGTCAGCAAGTCAAGAACGATTACCTTTATATCTTCATTCTTGTATTTACGGTTGAGTAGATACTTTATAAAATTTGCGCCAATAAAACCAGCTGCACCTGTAACAAGATATGTTTTCATATTGTTCTTATTTATATTCTGTTATTTTTTCCGTTTCTCTATACTGGATGATATTCACTTTCTGCCATCACATTGGTATCGCTAAGCGTTATCACCTCGCAGTCTGTAAATTTCCGTCCGTCTATCGTTAGCCTTACAAGTGTTCTTTCCTTGTGCCACCCCTGTATTCCTGCAGCACCCGGATTGATATGTAAGAGGTTGAAAGTCTTGTCGTATTTCACCTTTAGTATATGGCTGTGCCCACTTATAAATAGTTGCGGCGGCATGGAATAAATCTGCGACCTTATGCTTGCGTCGTAGTTTCCTGGATAGCCTCCTATATGTTTCATCAGCACATCCACGTCTTCACACTTAAACCTAAGTTTCTCTGTATACATCAGTCTTAGGTCTCCGCCATCGCAATTACCATATACAGCCCGCAAAGGACGGAACTCATTCAGTCGCTCTGCCACCTCTACCGACCCGATATCCCCTGCATGCCATATCTCATCACATGGTTCAAAATACTTCAGATACCTATCGTCCCAGTAGGAATGTGTGTCGCTTATTATTCCTATCCTCTTCATCAGTCTATATTCAGCACCTTCTGTACGAACTCTTTGATGTAAGCTTCCGTAGCTTCAAGTCCGAGCAAAGATGTGTTTATACATAGGTCATAAGACGAGCTGTCGCCCCATTTCTTTCCTGTATAATAATTATAATAGGTGGAACGGCTCTTCTCTCCGCTTTCTATTATCTTCTCTGCTTCATGCTCAGAACATTCTTTACGCTTGCAAATCTCAGCTATTCTGTCCTCCATGTTTGCCGTAATGAACACGTTGACTACATTGTCGAAATCTCTCAACACATAGTCGGCACATCTTCCAACAAACACACACGAGCCTTCGTTAGCCAACTTTTGTATGGTATTGCTTTGTATTTTGAATAATCCCTCCTGCGAAAACTCATTGTCATAAAAGCTTCCGTCGCCCACTAAAGGGGTGTGCATATGAAAGAGCGAATGGAAAAATCCCTTCTGCTCATCATTCTGTTCAAAGAATTTCTCACAGAATCCGCTATCTTTTGCAGCAATTGTCAGCAACTCACGGTCATAGAAACCGCATTTCAGGTCATCGGCAAGCATCTTTGCCACGATGCGTCCGCCACTTCCAATCTGGCGTCCCACGTTTATTATTATATTCTTATTGCTCTCCATTCGCTAATATTTTATGTTGTTTATTGAATTTCTTCATATACGCAGCCATCATTGCCACGGCTACAATCTCAGAGATAACATCGGATATCGGCATTGCCCACCACACTCCATCTACTCCCATAAACAACGGCAGCAGGAGGAGCAGTGGTAGCAAGAATATCATCTGTCTGGACAACGACAGGAACATGCTCACCTTTGCCTTGCCTATGCTTTGGAAGAAGTTTGTTATTATCATCTGCGAGCCTACTAATATAAAGGCTGCCATCATAATGCGCATTCCGTTCACAGATAGTTGGATGAGTTCTCTGTCCTTAGTAAACAGTCTTGCGCAAGCCTCTGGTATGAGTTCTGACACGAGGAAACCTACTGTCGTAATACACGTTCCTGCTATCACAGCCAGCTTTAACACCTTCATAAGTCTATCGAGCTTCATCGCTCCATAGTTATATCCTGCTATAGGTTGCATACCTTGGTTGAGTCCCATATTGACCATTACGAAGATGAAGCATACCTTATTTGCAATGCCGTATGCTCCCACAGCGAGATCACCGCTATATTCGAGCAGTCCTTTATTAATAAATATCACCACTACACAGGCACATACGTTCATCGAGAAAGGCGACAATCCGATGCCGAGGATATTCTTCACGATATTCTTCTTTAGCCCGTAGATACCTTTTCTTAGGTGCAGAAGCTCCTTCTTGTCGCTAAATATTTTCATCTGCCATATCAGTGCAAGCACCTGCGAGAGTATCGTGGCATAGGCAGCACCTTTTATTCCGAGGTGCATAGGATAGATAAAGATAGGGTCGAGTATGGTGTTAAGCACCACGGTGAATATTGTGGCAATCATTGCCTGACGTGGTTTTCCTGCTGCTCTTAGCACTGCATTCATTCCAAAATACATGTGAGAGAACACGTTTCCTAACAACACGATTACCATATAGTCTCGTGCATACGGCAAAGTCTGCTCACTTGCTCCGAAGAAATACAGTATTGGGTCGAGAAAGAGTAGCGACACTATGCTGAACGCTATTCCTATTATGAGGTTCAGCGTTACGGTGTTGCCAAGCACTCGCTGTGCCGTGGCGTAATCCCTTTGTCCCAACTTCACGGAGATACATGTAGAGGCTCCCACGCCTACTCCTGCCCCAAAGGCTGCAGCGAGGTTCATGAACGGGAAGGTAAGGGCAAGTCCGCTTATCGCCATTGCTCCTACTCCCTGACCTATAAAGATACTGTCAACCATGTTATACAAGGATGACGCTGTCATAGCTATTATAGCTGGCAACGAATACTGCATAAGCAGTTTGCCCACGGGTTTTGTTCCTAATTCTAATGTTGCTTTATCGTTCATTCTGCTTTTTTAAATTCTATATCTTATTCCACCATAAAGATATCATCATCGTTGTCTATACTTTCTTCTTGTGTTTTTGGCTTTGGTGGGTTCTTTAGGTTTCCTTTTTCGTCAAACATTCCGTATGTTGTGCGTAGCACGATAAACTCTGTTCTTCGGTTTAACTGGTTGCAAATCTCTTGCTTTTCCTTGTCGAGCTTCTTTATGAAGTCTTCTGTCAACACATCTCCCTCCTTCAGCCATGGGTATTTTTCTGTCAGTTTCTTCCTTATTGTCTTTGGTTTCAACTTTCCATAGCCCACTGGGGTTAGTCTATCGGCTTTTATTCCCTTACTTATGAGATATTTCACCACGGTCTCTGCTCTACGCTGCGATAGTGTCTTGTTGTAGGTTTCGCTTCCTTTATAGTCGCAATGCGCACTCAGTTCTATCGTTACATTAGGGTTCTCTTCTAGAAGCTTAACGAGTTCATCGAGTGCCGTCTGCGATTCGCTCCTTAAAGTGTACTTATCAAAGTCGTAGAAGATATTGTCTATCAACACTGGCACTTGTATAGAGGCAAGCGGGAACTGCAATACGTGGTTTTCCGACTGCTGTGATGGCTTTATGCTTATTTCTTCTTTATGGTTAAGAAAACCTTTGCATGTGGCAAGCATAACATAGTCTACGCCAGGGTTTACCACTTCGGTAAACGAACCATCGCCTTTCACGCTAACTTTCTTATTCGTTCCGTCGTTTCCCACTATATATACCTGTGCTGCAGGCAGTTCATAACCTTCCATCTCATACACCCAGCCTGTAACGGTCTGTATTATCTCTGGTTTCTCAAAGCTGTATATATGATCCCAACCTCTACCATCGTTACGGTTTGAGGAGAAGAATCCTCTGTTGTGCGCCCCTTCAAATGTCATTCCGAAGTCGTCTCCCTGCGAGTTGAGCGGATAGCCGGGATGTTCCAACACTATCTTCTTTCCGCTTTTGTCTATCTTTGCGATGTAGATATCTAGTCCGCCAAGTCCTTGATGTCCATTACTTGAGAAATACAAGTCGCCATTTGGTCTGAACGTAGGAAACATCTCGTCGCCCGGAGTGTTTATCGGTTCTCCGAGGTTCTCTACGCCTCCCAGTCCGTTACTCGTAATGCGAACTCTCCATATATCTAATCCTCCTTTCCCGCCGGGCATATCTGACGTAAAATAAAGCCATTCGCCGTCTGGTGATACTGCGGGATGGGCGAAGCTCGACAGCGTGTCTCGCGTTATCTCAAGCTTTTGTGCCTTTCCCCAAGCTGCATCTGAGCGGTTGGAGGTGGCTATCGTGGCGTATCGTGGATATGAGGGATCACTGACGCATTGTGTAAGGTACATCACTCTCTGGTCGGGGGAGAAGCAGCACGCTCCCTCATCATTCTCTGTGTTTAGTCCTGAGGTTATCGTCTGTGGCTTTCCCCATTTTCCCTTCTCATCTTTCTGCGAGAAGAAGATATCTCCATTCTTTGTTCCTGTTATCCCGCTTAGTTCGTCGCCCTCTGCCTCATTGCGAGTGGAGGTAAAGAAGAGCTGGTCGTATTGATCACCACAGAACATCGGTGAATAGTCGGCTCGCCGAGAGTTGAAGAGGTCCATCTTCTTTACGATGTACTGCGATCCTGCAGCTTTCACATCCTTGGCTGTCTGTGCCGATTTCAGGCCTTCTTGTGCCAATTTGTTATCTGGCATAGAGTCGAGAACCATTCTAAACTGTGTCTCTGCCTCCTTGTAGTTGCCGTCTTTCAGTAATGCTTGCGCTAATGAGAGGTGTGTTCCCAAGCTGTCAGTATTATATCTTATAACGTTTCTGTAGGCTGCTATTGCCTTTTGGTTATAGTTTATCCTGTCGTAACAATATGCCATCTTTGCGGCATACTTACCTCTTAAGTCTTTGTCTTTTGGTTTTGTGTTGCTATAGGCTTTCTTGTATTGTGTTGCAGCGTCGTAGTATTCTCCAAGTGCGAGGTATTTCTCTCCTTTCTTAAAACTGCGTTCTGCTCCGCACGAAACGAGCAGGATGAGTACGGCAACCCACCCTAACGCTCCCAAAGGGAAGGAACGGAAGTATGTCTTATATGTTTTTTTTCTAAATACGTTGTTCATTTTTGGTCTTGTGAGCACGTCTCTATATATTTAAGATTCGTCTTAAATTAATAAGAGAACTATCTTTTCTTCTTTTTATTGTGCGAAAGGGTGTCTAAAATTGCATCCTTCCCGCCATCTACTACAGCCATAGGCTGCCTTTCCTTTTATCACCGTTCCCTTTCCGCATACTGGGCATACTGCGCCTTCTTCGATGTGAGGGGTGCTGGTGGGGGTATCTGACTTATTTGAACTGACGGTTTTCTTTGAGTTTGAACGACTTGTGCTACCGTCTGCCTTATTGTTTGCCTTTGTTTTTTTCTTCTTCAGCTCTTCCTCTGTCAGTATCGTCACTCTGCGATTACTATTGTCTGCAAGCACATCATGCACGATGACGTTTATCTGGTCTTTAAGTTCTTGAATGAATTGTGCAGGGTCGTAGGTCTTATGCTCTATGTCGCGGAGCTTCTTCTCCCAAATTCCCGTTAGCTCACAACTCTTCAGAAGTTCTTCTTTTATCAAGTCTATGAGTTCTATTCCCGTTGCTGTGGCAACAAGATTCTTCCTTTCTCGCTTTATATAATGGCGTTTGAACAGGGTTTCTATTATACCTGCCCTCGACGAAGGTCTACCTATGCCATTCTCTTTGAGTGCAGCTCGCAACTCCTCATCCTCAACAAATTTGCCTGCCGTCTCCATGGCGCGCAGCAGCGTTGCCTCGGTATAGTATTTAGGAGGTGTAGTCCATTTCTCTGTCAGCGTAGGGGTATGGTCGCCACTCTCGCCTTTCACGAAGTCGGGCAACGTGCGTTCTTCATCTGATGGCTTACTGTCATCGTCTGTCGCAGTCTGCGTATTCGCATCCTTTGCATAGACATCTCGCCAACCTGGCTCAAGGATTTGTTTTCCCGAAACCTTGAATTCTATGCCGTCAACATCACCTAACACCGTGGTGGTAGAGAACTTGCAGTCGGGATAAAATACGGAGATGAACCGCTTTGTTATAAGGTCATACACGTGATGCTCCATATCTGACAGTCCCTGTGCCGCCACTCCTGTAGGGATAATGGCATGGTGGTCGGTTACTTTCGATGTATCAAACACCTTTTTTGACTTCTTTAGCGGCTTGCCACGTAGGGCTTGCGTAAGCATTTCATACCCTTTTATGCCGTTTAATATCCCTGCACACTTGGGATAGATATCATCACTAAGATACTGTGTGTCTACACGTGGATAGGTGGTTAGCTTACGCTCATACAACGTCTGTATTATCTTTAGCGTCATATCGGCGCTCATGCCGTATTTCTTGTTGCAGTCTACTTGCAGCGAAGTCAGGTCGTAGAGCTTCGGTGGAGCCTCTGTTCCTCGTTTCTTCTGTACGTCTGTTACGGTGAAAGGCTTACCTTCTATCGTGGCAAATGCCTGCTCTCCTTCTTCTTTACTCGTAAACTTTCCCTTTGTTGCAGTAAAGGTTGTATCACGATAAATAGTGGCAAGCACCCAATAAGGCTCTGATACGAAATTGTCAATCTCCTTCTGACGGTTCACGATGAGTGCCAATGTGGGTGTTTGCACCCTACCTATGGAGAGCACCTGACGGTTCTGACCGTATTTCAAAGTGTACAGTCGTGTGGCATTCATTCCGAGAATCCAGTCGCCAATGGCACGACTTAAGCCTGCGAGATATAGTGGTTGATAGTCTTCTTGTGGTTTCAACTGCTGAAAACCCTCACGTATGGCTTCGTCTGTCATGGATGATATCCATAGTCTTTTCACGGGACATTTGGCTTGCGCCTTCTGCATAACCCAGCGTTGTATTAGTTCTCCCTCCTGCCCAGCATCGCCACAGTTTATGATGCCGTCTGCATTTTGCATCAGTTTTTCTATTATCGAAAACTGCTTTTTTATACCTTTGTCTTCTATAAGTTTTATGCCGAAGCGTGGTGGTATCATAGGTAGCGAACTCAAACTCCAGCGTTTCCACATCGGCGTATAGTCGTCTGGCTCTTTCAAGGTACAGAGATGTCCGAAGGTCCACGTTACTTGGTATCCGTGTCCCTCCATATATCCGTCGTGCGAGCTGTTGGCTCCTATTATCTTGGCTATATCTTTAGCCACACTTGGTTTCTCGGCTATGCAGACTATCATCTATCTTTCTCGTCGTTTTTATTTATTCTGCAAAGATACATCTATTTGAACGAATAATCGTCATCCATACCGATTTATTTATAAAATGCCCACCTTTACTTCTACAAAGATACACCTTGACATCTGTAAAGTTATACCTGAGCATCTGTAAAGTTACACTTAAGCACTCGTAAAGATATACCTAACGACTCATAAAGTGTAACTGCAAATAACAAAAACTTTGCAGATTATTTGATGGGATAAAGGATTTATGTATCTTTGCATAAGATAGGTTGCACCTCAGCAATATAAGCAAGCTTTATTGCATTCGATTTGCACTATCTTTGCATTATACAATAACAGTTTATATGACAGAGAGATATATTAATCCACATACAGATTTCGGCTTCAAACGCTTGTTTGGCTCGGAGTTTAATAAGGAGTTACTGATAAGTTTCCTTAATGCAATGTTCCGCGGAGAGCAGAATGTTAAGGATGTTACATACCTCAACTCTGAACAACTTGGCGACAGGATTGATGCTCGAAGGGCTGTTTTCGACGTGTATTGCGAGAACGACAAAGGAGAGAAGTTTATCGTGGAGATGCAAAACGTATATCAGGAATTCTTCAAAGACCGCACGATATACTACTCTACATTCCCTATCAGAGAGCAAGCGCAACGGGGCGGAGACTGGGATTTCCATCTTAACTCTGTCTATACAATAGGTTTGCTTAACTTTAACTTTGCCGAAGGACTCAATGATGCTAAACGCTGGCATCATGAAGTTAAGCTCATGGAGGTGGACACTAAGGAGGTTTTCTACGACAAACTTACGTATGTGTATGTTGAAATACCTAAGTTTAACAAGACCGAAGATGAACTTACCACGATGTACGACAAGTGGATGTTTGTCCTAAAGAACCTGTCGCAGCTTATGAACAGACCAGCTTCGCTTCAAGAACGTGTATTTACACGCCTCTTCGAACAAGCCGAAATATCTAAATTCGACCCAGCTGAGCTCAAGCTTTACGAGGACAGCGTTAATGCATATCGTGATATTGTTAATGCTATAAAGACTGCTGAGAAGAAGAAATTCGCAGAAGGACGTGCAGAAGGTATCGCAGAAGGACGTGCAGAAGGTATTGCCGAAGTGGCAAGAAATATGCTTAAGAATGGTATGGATACGGAAACAATATCCGCAATCACGGGATTATCTAATGAAGAAATAGAACAATTATAGGCAAATCCTTATAGTTTCATTTAACTGATTTAGCCTATAATACATAAAAAATTGTGTTTTTTTTGTTTCATATATATCTTTCAATTACCTTTGTCGGCATATTGTAAACCCAATTAAACAAAATTAAGCACAATGAAAAGAATTCTACTCTCTGTACTGACAGTTCTTACCGTTTGCTTTGCTAAAGCTGACGATAAGGCGTGGTACATCAACACTAACACCAACGTTAGTATTCCTGTCGAGAACGTGGACTATCTCCTTGCCGCTGACGACGACGAACTATTCACCGTGGTAGTTAAAAGCGGTGAAAACATCGCTAATGTGTCGGCTTGTAAGTTCTCCCAATCACCTACGGGCATAGAGAATATCAATGCCGACAACGGGAAAATCACTCTGCCAACCAAGACTTCTAACCGCCTGCTGCTTAGTGGTCTCAAGGCGGGAACGGAGGTTTGCATCTTCTCAGTTGATGGCAGACTGATAAAGAAAGTTACGGCTGACGGCGACTCTCTATGCATAAACGTTGCCGACATCGCTAAGGGTACGTATGTGTTAAGAACGAAGTTCTCTGACGTAAAATTCATCAAGCAATAACACCAGTTTGCTCTTATTTTGGCATATAAGCCTTTATTTTGAATAAAAATATAAACTGCATACATCATGAAAAAGATATACTTCAACATTATTCCTATGCTTATGCTTGCAGCAACAGCTAATGCGCAGTTTGTCATTACCGATGCTGACAAGAACAAAACTAACGTTGACGGCTCTCTAATCGTAGAGAAAGCCGCTGCATCATGGACTATCGGTGGCAAAGACATCAGTCAGATTGCTTACATCACCCGCACTCAGCATATCAAGATGACCGAGCAGGTGAAGGCTAACTACTTTCAAGGCATCAAGTCGCAATCGAGCGAAGGGGCTGCCAACTACTACCTTATTCTAAACAACGACGAGAATCTCGAGACTAACAACGAGCAACAATATATGCCAACTACCCCTGGTAAAGCCATCGTGTCGCTCGATATCTATGCTTCTGATAGTGAAGACGCTAACAACGCCATACTCCCTGAGGGCACTTACACCCTCGATGAGTCTACGGCGGCTGGTACTGCCGACTGCCAAACTACATTCGTCAGGATGATGAACCCCTATGGCGAGATGGAATACAAAACAGTAAAAAGCGGCACTATCACCGTTACTCACACCGAAAAAGGCTACAAAATTGATGGCGATTTCGTATCTAATCAGGGCGAAACATTCTCTGTTCACTACGAGGGAGCACTGACTTTTGAGAACAAAAGTGAGAGCTCGGAAGACTCTCTGATGAAGGAAGACGTGAACAATACAGTATTCAAAGGACTTACTATAACGGCTCATGGCGGAGACGATAAATACAATCGCTACACGCTGCAACTATTCGACGGCACTGACAACGGTGGCGTTATCACCGACGGCATCGTGGTTAACGTAGACCTCTTCTCTACCACTCCTAAGGGCGATGATATCATTATTGCCGACGGAACATATAACGCCTCGCCCGACTATGAGGAGATTGAGGAGTTCCAACCTATGACTTTCCTCTCTGGCGACTGCTACACCGTCATCGGCTATCCATTATATATAGGTACTTACATACAGGACTTAAGAAAGAGTGCAGAGAGTGGTTCTATCCTCTATGGCTATGCCAACAAGGGCTCTATAACTATGAAACGTGATGGCGAAAAATACAACTTGAAACTCGACCTCACTACTCGAAACAACGTTCACATTACGGGTGAATACCCTTTGGGCGACGTTACGATTATCGATAAACGCCCTGGCAGCGTTGACGAAAAGCTGAAAGAGGACAAGGAACTCGTATTCTCTAACGACACCTACAGCTATGCTTACTGCTCTCCAGGATACAGCAATCAGAACGGTGGGACTACACATGACGATGTCAATGAGTTTGAACTTGTGATGAACGACCATATCAACAACGAGTCGTTTATGCTTGATCTTATCCTGCCAAAGGATAAGAAAACTCCTGAAGGCACATACTCCGTGGCTGACGTGGCTGGGGATAAATATAACGAATACACGTTTGTTCCAGGATATTATGTGGGCTATACCTCTGTAAGAAAAGGCACTTGGTGTTATGAACACTATGAGTCTAACGAGGCTTCTGAACCTGATATCATCGGCGCAGCTACCGAAGGCACTATCAAGATAACTAACCTCGGCAAGACTGACCTTGAGGTTGAGCAAGGCGAAACTCGCGACACGTACCTCATAGAGTATGAACTCCTCGACGACTGCGAGGGAACAAAGCATAAGGTTACTGCCTCGTGGAAAGGTAAAATAAAGATTATGGAAACTGGCTTTGAATAAGCTTTCGCAACTTCTGTCTATATTTTGCAACTTCCAGTCAAGGCGTTGCAACGATAAATAACTAAAGAAAACACTCGCACTATGAATTGAAATGATTACATAGTGCGAGTGTTTCTTGTCATATAAGCCTGTTTTTTTGTTTATGCGAGTTCTTCGTCCTCTTCCAACGATATCTCTGGTGGCATCATTCCGTTTCTTTCGTTAACATCGAGGGTATAGCCTGCTGCTGATTTCATGTCGTCCATAAGGTTGCGAAGCACAGGCTTCGACACGTTCAGCGTTAGCGTCTTGCCATAATAGTCGGCAAGTGATATCGTCTGCTTCGAAGCGTTGATATGGTAAATACACTTAGTGTTGATGATAAACTTGCGTCCTAACCGCATCAGATGCACAGCCCAAGGAAAGTTCTCCTTTATCTTCTTCTCTATGCTACCAAGGTTGAAAGGCACGAGAATCTTATTTCCGAAAGAGCTTCTGATTACGGTATAATGGTCGTCAGCCTCAAAGAACATGATGTCATTCAGGTTAAACATATACATCTCACCACTAAGGTTTAAACATAGTTTCTGTCTTGTTTTCATACTATTGGTCTGGTTTTTGTTTAGTTTTTATGATGTCTCTATAACGTGATGACTACCCTTAAGCTATCACACGCTAATGCAAATATACTTAAAATCTGATTTTTCCATCGTTTTTCCCTAATATTTTTTCGTGAAAGTGGCATTTTTCAGCACAAATTACCCCCCCTAAAGCATATCCGACCCATATTAGACCTATTTATATATAATAAGATAACGTCATCTTTCCCATGCCTAAACCCTACACAATGTCATATAAAAAAGGTATATAAGTGTAAGAAAAGCACTCAACAAACACTAATAATAAGTATTTTCATGTTTATTAGTAAACATACGATACATAGACAAAATTCACGAAATAAACCCACCATTTCACGAAAAGCACATATCTTTATCATCCCAAACTAAACTATTAATCCTATTTTTGCATACGAAGAAAATGCGCAGAGAAGCATATCTCAATAATCGAAAAGAGAAGCATATCTCAAGCAATCTGTATTAAACTAAACGACGATGATACATAATCTAATATAATGGAATAGCAATATTGTCATTTTAGATTTAATTATTTAAACAATTATACAAAAACTTAAAAATTACAATTATGAGGAAAAATGTACTGATTTCTCTCCTGGCAGTAACAGGAGCCCCTGTTGCAGCTTTGGCGAACGCCGACGTTGTAATAGACAAGAGTGATTTAAAAGACAAAGGTCTTACGGTTACAGATGAAGGTGACGTTACTGTAGCAAGTGGTAAACAAGCGGTGACTTTTACTAAAGAATTAGCACCTGGTAAATATACATTAGCTGCCACTACAGATAACGCAAACCTTGTAGTCGTATATAATAAACAAGAATATGCGTTGGAAAAGGAGTTCACCATCACAGGCAACGACAAAGTAAAAGTTGAGATAAAGGCTACGGCTACAGACACGACTAAAGATTTTAAATTCTCTGGAGCAAAATTCGTACTTATATATGATTTCGATAAAGCTGTTGAAGGTGTTGCTAAACAGCTATCTGATGCTATCAATAGCGCAAGCGAAACTTTGAAAGCTGACCCAGCATGGAAAGACGAGACTAAAGGCTTAGTGAACGTGGGGTCAAGCATTGGCGCAAAGATTAAAGAAATAAGGGCTGGCGGTTATGAAGTCTATGTAAGCAACGAACTCTGGAAGGCAGAAAACGGCATTACAAAGATTTCTAAAGAGATTGAAACATTCGAGACAAACGTCAAAGCTGCTGATGCTTATGTAACATCTTATAATAAGGCTGCAGAAGCATACCAGGCAGCTGTGTCTGCATACCAGGATATCTCTACATGGACAAGCGCAAGCACTTATACAAAAGCGCTCTATCTGAATGACTACAATGCTATTAAAACAAAGATTGAAACGTTCAAAACTACGATAGAGAGTAATTACGAAGCAAAGAAAGCTACTCCAGAAGATGATATAACAGCATTCTCGAATGGCGTTAATGCAGATATTGCTACTCTTAATACCAATATTGAAAAGGCAAATAAAGATAACGCTTCTTGGACAAAGATTGAGACTGCATATAATACAGCACTAGGTGAATTCAACACAGCTACCAATGCAATCCTCGACAAGATGCCTGCTGACGGTAACTATGCAGACTGGAGTGAGGCGTCTATCACAACTATACGCGAAGCATGGAAGAAGATTTCTGATGCTTACGATGCTATCAACAAAGACAAAACTCAGGCTGCAGCACAAGAAAAAACTGTTACGGAGTTGATTAGTGCCCAGCAAACAGTTATTACTAATACTAAGAATAATTACATCAAGGACTTTGAAACAGCAGAGGCAAACAAGAAAGCTGTTGATGGAAAGATACAGACTTTGAAAGATAACTTGGCAACTGCAACAAAGAACGCTGATGTTCAGAAAGATTGCGAAAAGGATATTACTGCTATCAAGACTGATATCATTACTCTTGAAAATAAGGTAGCTACAGATTACAAAGCACCTCACGACATCCTTACTGCAAGCTATGATAATGACGTTAAAGCAGTTCAAAACAAGATTGATGATCTTAACACATCTGCTGCACCTATCATTACAAATTATAATATCTATACCGAACTGGTTGCAAAACTCAGCAACACAACGGATGGCTTACAGAAAAAACTTAATGATGCAAAAGCTACCGTTGCTAAATTGACACCTGAATCAACGGATGATACGTATGATGCAACTGCTAAGTTTAAGAAAACAGCAGATGACTTGCAGACTACTATCACTAAGATAGGTGAAGGTATAAAGACTGCATACGAAAGTAGAAAGCTATCAGATACTACTAAAGGAACTTACACCACTAAGATTACTGAGACTACTACTGCTATCGGCAAATACGATACTGATGCAAAAGCAGCTCTCGCTAAGTTCGACGAAGTTAGCAAAGCTATAAAGGAGTATAAAGCTAAGGTAAAAACTTTGAAGGAAACTGTAGGTTCTAATACATCTATTACAACGACTGCGAATGTAACAGAAGGCTTAGGCAACACTTACGGTGAATGTATCACAGCTCTTGAAGGTAAGATTAAAGAAATTAATACTAAGTTTGATGATGCTAATAAACTGACTGACGACAAACATCTCAATGCATTGAACGCTATCGAACTCGTTCCAAGTATCTCAACAGATGCAGAGTCTTTGAATACAAGCTTTACTACAGACAAGACTAAGTCTGATTCAGACGCAAATATTGCAGCAGCCAAGACTATGTACAACTCTGCAACAGACCGTGTTAAAGCTATCCAGTCAGCTATCGACGCCTTAACATTGACATCAGGTAATGACGATGGTCAGCTCGGAACAAAGTATCAAGAATTGTATGATGAAAAGGGCAAAATTCAGACAGATCTTAATACACAGAAAGGAAAGATTACAGCTGTTGCAGCATCTGCAGAACAAATCGCAGCAGAAAAAGCTACAGAAGCAATAGCTCTGCTTAACACTATCAAGGAAGGTCTTGACAAGGTTAACAACAGTTTGGTAACTCTTACAGGTAAAGTAAATACCCAAATCGAATTAGTAAAGGCTGAAAACAAAGCACAGAAAGAGGTTGATGAAGACATTAAAAAGGTAAGTGATACTCTTTCTGAAGCTGAGACTGCGTTTAAGGTAGGTTCTGAAAATATCACAACTCAAGTTTCTGCTATCAAGACACCGCTTGAAGCTATTAAGAAAGATGCAGAAACAGCACGCGGTAAAGAGACTCTGCAAGCAGCTCGCAAGGATACTACGGACGACAAAGGCGTTACAACTAAGGGTATCGATAGCCGTATAGCAGACCTTCAGACAGAGGCTAACGACTTGCTCAAGTTGGCAAAAGACTCTACTGCAAACTATAATGCTTACCAAGCTTTGCTGACAACTTACAATAGTCAGAAGGTTACGTTTGACGAAACCAATAAGGATGTTACTACATATCCAACCATCTTCTCAACAGCTAAGAATCTTATCGAGGCTAAGACCGATGGAACTAACAAAACATATTACGTAGCTTTAGTTTCAGATAAAGGTACTTACTATGCAGAAGCAGATGCAATCAAGGCTGCTATCGAGGCAGCATACAAGGCAGGAACTGCAAAAGCACAGACCACAGCTATCGAAAATCGCATGAAAGATCTTAATGCTGCTGTTAAAGCATTGCCAGAAAAGGCAGCTGCCGACTGCGAGGCTAATAAGGCTCTTGGTACGGAATATGGTAAAGTTATGGCATACTGGAACACGGTTAATGCTAAGTACAATGCTTCCGACCTTGCTACTGAGACTTTGAAACCAATGCTCGACGAGTTGGCTCAGATACAGAAGGAGATTAAAGCTGAGCAGGAAGTTGTTGCTGGATACTATGCAAAGGGTACATCTGCTACAAATAAAGATGCAGCAATGGTTGTTTACTCAGCAATTAAAAAGAAGATCCAAGAGAAAGAAGCCTTTATCAACGGTGGCGATGCTTATGACAAAGCTATTGCTGGCGATAACCTCAACCGTTACAACGCTTTCTTGACAACCGTAGCAACTACTACTTCGGAGTATGATGGTGCTAAGAAGATGATTGCTGACTACCAGAATGTCAAGACAGAAGATCTGAAGAAACTCGTTAGCATCGAGACAATCATCGCAGCCCAAGATAACATCTATAAGTATTATACCCTTATCGAAGACCTGAAGAAAGAGGCTAAGAACAATTACGACAGCACCATTTCTCCTAAGCTTTGGGACGTTGAGGGTAAATACGCAGCTAAGGCTAATGAGTACACAAAGGAGCTTCAAGCAGCTAAGACACAGCTCGACAAGGATGTAAATACTGAAGTTAGAAAAGCACTTGCTACTAAACTTGAGGCTGTAAATAAGCAACTTGAAGAAGCACAGGGTAAAGTTACCACATTCGACAAGAACGTTCAGGAGACCGCCTTTAAGGATGTTCAGGACTTCTACAATAAGCTCAACGCTGATAGTTATAAGACGGATGTATTCCTTATCAATAACCTTGACAGCGACTGGAGTACATTCGACAAGGTTGAAAGTATGCTGAAAGTCGATCTCGAAGCTGCAGCACAAAGCGAGTGGAACGCTATCTATAATGGTCCTTATGTTGGTTCTGATGGCAGTATAAAAGAGGGTAACATCAAGTACGCAGGTGCTAAGGCTGCAAACGAGAAGTGGGCTGCCGACCTCAAAACATTTGCATACGAAGATGTAAAGACTGACATCGAGGCTTATAACAAGGCTGTTAAAGAAACTCTCGATAAGGCTGTAGCTCAGGCTACGGAAGCTAAGGAAAGCAACAAGATGTTTGACAACATTACAGCTATTAAGACTCTCGTTGATAACTTCTATACCAATGCAGGTAAAGCCTACGATGCAGCTAAAGGAAAAGCTGACACTTATGAAGCAAATATAAAGGCTTACGAGGAGTTGACAGCTGATTATAAGACTCTGAACGCAAAGATTGATGCTGCTAAGGCATACTATGAAGCATTCAATATTGTAAGCTCTGATATAGAAAAGAATATCGCTCAGGCATACAGTACTGTTAAGGAATGGCAGAATGCACTTACAAAACAGAATGCATCAGAAAAGCTTACTGCTCACATTGGTGCTAATACTATTGCTAAAGGTAAGCATTGGTACGACTATGATGCTATCACAACAACAACTATCGCAAACATCTACACTCAGTCAAATGATGCAGAGATAGCAGCTATCAAAGCAAATATCGCAAATATCGATACAGATTATCAGAATGCTAAAGAGAAGTTCTATAATAAAGACACCGAGACGTTTAAGGACATCGAGGACTATTATAACAAGAACTGCAAGGATCTTGGTAATGAACTTACAGCTATAGAAGACGGTTTCAAAGCTTCAACAGATGAAACCAAGCAGGCTGAAAAGCTTCTACCATTTGAGAAGAAGGTTGCAGCAGCACGTACTGGTCTGACAAATAAATGGAAGCAAGAACTCATTGCTGACGTTGTAGCAAACTTGAACAAACTTGTTGAAGACGCAGAGGAAGACTACAGTGCTGCTTATACAGCATTCGGAAGAACTCACAAACCTGTTCAGAAAGACAACGAGGCTACATTCAAGGCTTGTCGCACAGCACTTGACAACGTGAAGACGCTGATAGATAGTTATAAGGATAACATAACGTCTTACGACACTAAGATTATCCATCTCGTTAACAATATCGTTGATAACATCAAGGCAGCACGTGCAAAGGTAGAGGAAGAGGATAAGCCATACATCGCTCATGAGGCAGCAATGAACACTCTACAGACAGAATACGATGCTATCAAGGCTGAGTATGACAGAGTGAAGGCTCTTGTTGAGGGTTATGAGCATAGTAAGATGACGTATAGCACTGATGGTGAAGGTACAGTAACAACTTACATGGATGTCTATAATAAGTGGTTCTTCGACGGAGCAAACACTAATATAGAACAGGTTAAGACTATACTCGACAATGCTGCAGAGACTTTGGAGAATGGTCCATCTACATCTTGTCTGAAAGAAGATTGTGTTAGTGGTATAAAAGATGGTCAAATTGCTTATGCTAAGCAATATCTCTATCACGCACAAGCATGGTCTGCATATTTTGAGACAAAGAACGTTTACAACGTAAATGTTACTGAAGCTTATAAAAACATGGTTGCTTCATTCGACGGAAAGAAAGTATATGATAAGGATGGCGCATTGAAGAACTCTTATGAGAGCTTAAAGAAGCGTTATGAAGCATATAAGAGCTATACTAACTTTAAGTCTGATTATCAGATTGCTCCTGAAAAGAACATCAACGGTAACGCTTGGCTTGATGAAAAGGGTGAGGAACTCGCAAGCAAGACCATTAACTACCCAACAGATGAGGTATATGGTGTTAAACTTGTAGAGACTACATCAAAGGCTCTCGTTGAGAAAATGAACGCTCTTAAGGCATCTGCTGTTGAGAATACCTACGAGATAGGTGATGTAAACAGCGACGGCGAGATATTGAGCGACGACTACATGACTGTTATCAATACTGTTCTCAACCCAGAAAGTGTGGTAGATGGTAAGGACTTCGCTGCTGCTGACGTTAACGAAGACGGTAAGATAAATATCGCCGATGTTACGATGATTGCTTCTAGGATCAGTACTGGACAGTGGCCAAGCACAGGTAATGGAATAGCTGCTTATGGTGCTCCTATGGCAACAGCTGAGACTATGGCTCTCTCTGCAGAGGACAATGGTGGCATCCAGCGTATAGCTATCAACCTGAACAGCAGTAAGAACTACGTGGCTTGTCAGATGGATATCGTACTGCCAGCAGGTATGACGGTAGTTGGCGAGAGCATTGGCGACCGTGCTAACGGTCACTCTCTCTACTCTAACGACCTTGACAACGTTCATCGCATCGTGATTAGCACTATCGAGAACAACAGCTTCAATGGTGGCAACGCTATCCTGTATCTCGACGTTATGGGTGGCAACGTTAACAAGATTGCCCTCAACGATGTAATCTTCGCCGAGGCTAACGGACGCACTACTGCAATCGCCACTGGCGAAACAACAGGCATCAACGGTGTTGAAGCAGAGGGAGGCTTGAAGCAGAAGATATACTCAGTAGGTGGACAGTTGCTGAACAAGGTTAAGCAGGGTATCAACATTATCCGCAATGCCGATGGTTCAACAAAAAAAGTTTCTAGAAACTAATTAGAAATCAGTAATATTTTCTCTTTGGTTTGGCGTGGTTGCCACGTAAGCGGCAGCCGCGCCATTTAGAAAAACAAAACGTTAAACACAATCTTTTATAACACATTAGTTATGATTAAGAGTACATTAAATAATCTTGCCATAGCCATTTTGATGGCAATATGCGGCACATCGTCCGCTCTGGCAGGCAACAAGCTCGTCTTGGGAGATGGCGGTCCTATCGCCATAAAGCCCGGCGAAACGAAAGAGATAGAGGTTAATCTCACCAACGATGATGATATCTACGCTATGCAGTTTGATATGAAGCTCACCTCTGAACTAATAGATATCGTACCAGGAAGCTTCAAAATAAACGAAGACCGCATAGACAGAGAGAGCTTTATGGCTACTCTGAACTACCTGACCGCAGAGCAATACGAAGGCAAGTGGCGTATCGCTATCCTCACAAAAGACTTATCTGCCATAAAGGGTAAGGAGGGTGCGCTCGGAACGATAAAGATTAAAGCAAATGATGACTTTACAACAAGCAGCAGTGCTAAGATAGAGTTTTCTACTTGCAGTGGTTCTGACGACAAAGGCAATAAGATAGCCATCGACTGCAACCCTTATCAAGTTGTTGCATCGTTTGTTGGCAACTTGGCAACTGGCGAAAAGGCATTCTCAATCAAGCCTGGCGGTATGCACAAGGTAGACGTGGTGATGAACAACGAGATTGCCTTTAGCGGTATGCAGACAGATATCACTCTTCCGAAAGGTCTTCAGATAGAGAAGAAGGACAACGGCAAGTTTAAGTTTGAGTATTCAGACCGCTTATCATCAAACTTCGCCATTTCTTCTCGTGAGAACGACGGCACAGTAAGGATAGTTTTGTCTTCATTGCCTATCGACGATATCCAAAAAGGTGAAGGTACTATCTTCTCATTCAACGTTGTAGCAGATGCAGACTTCGTTTCTGACGAGAATACAGTAATCACATTCTCCAACACTATAGCTGCAACAAGCACCAACGAATATAGTCTTGACTGCGCAGATACACAGATCGCCGTTACAAGTTTGAAGGCTGCCAACGACGAGGCTTACACTCGCTTGGCTGAACAAGTAGCAGCATTGCAGAAATCTCTTGACGATGCTAAGGCAAAGGTTGC
Source organism: Oscillospiraceae bacterium (assembly GCA_963654095.1). Classification (GTDB taxonomy): domain Bacteria; phylum Bacteroidota; class Bacteroidia; order Bacteroidales; family Bacteroidaceae; genus Prevotella. The sequence continues at coordinate 8,807 of CAVKAH010000004.1, read as the reverse complement.
TGAAGAATGTAAAGATGTAGCAGAAAACTACGCAGAGACCGTTGCTGCCATACAGACACAGATAGATGCTATCAAGACAGACCTCGACAAGAAAAACGCCGACTGCGACCTTACAGAGGAGTCAGCCCTCGATGCAGAGGCTGTAAAGGCTGTAAACGAGGCAATAGAGAAATACATCGCTGATGCTCAGGAGGCACAGGCAGAGGTTGTAAAGAAGGCTGCCAACGAAGCAGCTTACACACGTTTGTCGGAAGAACTCGCAGCAGTGCAGACTCGTTTTGATGAGGTAAAGAACATCATCGATACAGACTACGCTCTCGTAGCTGCACAGTTTGCTGGCATAGAGTCAAACATCCAGTATGACATCAACAAGGTTAAGAGCGACTTGGACAAGATGTACAAGAACGTAGAGCTTAACGAGAACAGCACTATCGACCTGCAGACCATCAAGGATGCTATAGAGCAGCTCCTCGAAGATGCTAAGAAGGCAAACGAAACTGCTGGCATTTCATCAATCGCAGGAGAGGGTATGGCAAACGTAAGTGGTGTTTACACTCTCAACGGACAGCAAGTTAGCACACTTGTAAAGGGCAACGCCTACATCGTGCGCCTTGCTGATGGTAAAGCAATAAAAGTTTTTGTAAGATAGATAACACTTTATAGATAATGGCGATTATCTGATTTTAATGATTAAACAAACATGTTGGTATTTATATTTTGTAGGGCAAGAACTGTTTTTGGTTTGAGAAAATAGACTACAGCTCGTACCCTAATGTAAATTTTTTCAATAAGCGTGAACCTTTGAACACAGACTGTGAAGTCGGTTTCAAAGGTTCACGCTTTGTTTTCCAAATATTGTTTAATTTTTCTATCCGTTTCTTGCATACATCAAATAACATTTATACTTTTGCTAAAGTGTTCCCTATCTTATACTTAAATTGGCATAAAACGGGGAAAGAAACGGATAAAACAAAATAAAACTATACTACATGAATATCATCGAAAGATTTTTGAACTACGTTAAGTTTGACACGCAGTCGGCAGAAGATAGCGAGAGCGTGCCAAGCACAAGTAAACAACTTATATTTGCGGAGTATCTTCGCGACGAGCTAAAGGCAGAAGGCTTTAGCGATGTAGAGATGGATAGCATGGGCTATATATATGCTACGCTAAAGGCAAACACAAAGAAAGACATCCCAACAATAGGCTTTATCAGCCACTACGACACATCTCCCGACTGCAGCGGAAAGGACGTGAAGCCACGTATCGTAGAGAACTACGATGGTGGAGATATCACTCTGTCGGAGGGAATAGTATCATCGCCAACAAAATTTCCTGAGCTTCTTGCCCACAAAGGTGAGGACATCATAGTTACAGATGGGCACACTCTGCTCGGTGCAGATGATAAAGCGGGTATAGCAGAGATAGTACAGGCTATGTGTTGGCTACGCGATCACAAGGAGATAGAGCATGGCGACATACGCTTAGGCTTCAACCCAGATGAGGAGATCGGTATGGGAGCACACCATTTCGACGTAGATAAATTCGGATGTCAATGGGCTTACACCATCGACGGAGGAGACCTCGGAGAACTGGAATACGAGAATTTCAATGCTGCATCGGCAAAGGTAAGTATCAAGGGAGTGAGCGTTCACCCTGGATATGCTAAGGACAAGATGATAAATGCCAATATGCTGGCTGCCGAGTTTATAGGTATGTTGCCTGCCGACGAGACACCTGAGACCACCGAAGGCTATCAGGGCTTCTACCATCTGCTTGGCATAGAGAGCAACATAGAGCATGCCAAGCTATCGTATATCATACGCGACCACGACAGAAAGACATTTGAACAGCGTAAACGCCTTATAACTTCAGTGGCGGAGAAGATGAACGAGAAATATGGTAAGGGTACGGTGGAGATTGCCGTGAACGACCAATACTATAACATGAAGGAGAAGATAGACCCTAATATGCACGTCATCGACATCGTTTTGAAGGCTATGGAGCTATGCGGAGTGCCACCAAAGGTTACTCCTATCCGTGGCGGCACCGATGGAGCGCAGCTATCTTTCAAGGGTCTACCCTGCCCTAACATTTTTGCTGGAGGTGTGAATTTCCATGGTCCTTACGAGTTTGTGAGCATTCAAGTTATGGAGAAAGCTATGCAAACGATAGTGAAGATTTGCGAACTGACAGCAGGTTACAACGATTAAGAATAAGCGCAATAAACATTTATACATGAGCGAATTACCACACCTTATAAAAGATTTGGCACTTATCCTCGTAGTTGCGGGGATAGTAACCATTATCTTTAAGCGACTAAAGCAACCACTTGTCCTCGGATATGTGGTTGCTGGTTTTTTAGTAAGTCCTAACATGCCGTATATCATGTCGGTGGTTGACATTGCCGACATACATACGTGGGCAGACATCGGAGTGATGTTTCTGCTGTTCTCTCTCGGACTTGACTTCTCCTTTAAGAAGATTTTAAAGATGGGCTCCTCCCCCTTTATTGCCACCTGCGCCATCGTCTTTTGTATGATGGCACTAGGTATGATTGTGGGGCACAGCTTTGGTTGGGGACGTATGGACTGCATATTCCTCGGCGGAATGTTAGCCATGAGTTCCACCACTATTATATATAAGGCGTTCGACGACCTCGGATTGCGACAGCAAAGGTTTGCCAGCATGGTGATGAGCGTACTCATTCTGGAGGATATGCTTGCCATCGTGATGATGGTGATGCTATCGGCATTGGCTTCGGGAGCTAACATCAGTGGTGGTCAGATGCTGGGTAGCGTGATGCGAATAGGGTTCTTCCTCATCCTGTGGTTCGTGGTTGGCATCTTTGCAATACCATGGTTGCTGCGCTCATCGAGGAAGTTGATAAACAGCGAGACATTGCTTATCATCTCCCTCGGACTATGTTGCGCCATGGCGGTGATATCCACGAAGGTGGGATTTAGTAGTGCTTTCGGAGCTTTTGTCATGGGAAGCATACTTGCCGAGACGGTGGAAGCAGAGAAAATCATTAAACTTGTGGAACCCGTAAAGAACCTCTTTGGAGCTGTTTTCTTCGTGTCTGTCGGTATGCTTGTAGACCCTAAGATACTTGTTGAATATAGCATACCAATCCTTGTTCTCGTACTTACGATACTTGTAGGTCAGGCATTGTTCGGCTCGTTTGGCTTCCTTATCAGCGGTCAGTCGCTGAAGTCTGCCATGCAATGTGGTTTCTCAATGGCACAGATAGGTGAGTTTTCGTTTATCATCGCCTCATTAGGACTGTCGCTTGGAGTAATCGGCAACTTCCTTTACCCTGTTGTTGTGGCGGTCTCGGTGATAACAACGTTCCTCACACCATATATGATAAAGCTATCCGTTCCTGCATATAACAATTTGGAAAAGCGGTTGCCAAAGAACATCATACATATCTTGAACGACATGGCTATTAGCCATCCTTCGGCAACACCTCACGGCAACTGGCGCAGCCTCATCATGCAACTGGTGAAGATTACGCTTATCTACTCTATCCTATCCGTAGCGGTGATAGCCCTGATGTTTACCTTCGCACTTATTCCGCTCCGTCAGGTGCTGCCCCACTGGTGGGCTAATGCCGTCTGCGGACTATCCACCATTGTGTTTATCTCCCCTTTCCTGAGGGCTATGGTGATGAAGAAGAACCACAGCGAGGAGTTTAAGCAGCTTTGGAACGAGAACAAGATGAACCGCGCCCCTCTTGTTGCCACTATCATAGTACGCTTTGTCATTGCCATGATGTTCGTGTTCTACATCGGCAACTACCTCACTCGCTTCACCAATGCCCTGATTATCGTCATCGCAATAGTATTGGTGGTGCTGATGATACTATCACGTCAGCTTAAGAAAAGAAGCATCCGCATGGAGCGTATGTTTATGCTCAACCTCAGATCGAGGGATATTAAAGCTCAGGTATATGGGCATAAGCGACCGCTATACGAAGGACATCTGTTGGATAGAGATATACATATCTCCGACTTTGAAGTGCCCGAAGACTCGCTATGGGCTAGCAAAACATTGGCGGAACTACAACTGAGGAGTAAGTTCGGCATAAACGTGAGCAGTATTCTGCGTGGCAGACGGCGCATCAATATACCAAGCGGAGACAACCGTATCTACCCTGGCGATAAGATACAAGCCATTGGTAGCGACGACCAACTTACGGCTTTCAGTAAGGCTCTCAAGAACAATATCTACCCTGAAGACCCGAACATAGAGAAGAGAGAGATGAAACTGCGACAGCTCGTAATTAGCAAAAAGGGACAGTTTATCGGCAAGACGCTCTCTGAAAGTGGTATTCGCGACACCTACAATTGTATGGTTGTCGGTATAGAAGAAGGTAAGGAGAACCTGTCTACCATTACCCCTTCCTACCGTTTTCAAAAGGAAGACACGCTATGGGTGGTTGGTGAGAACGACGATTTGGAAAGACTAATGGAGGCTAACAGTAAGATTGACGTATGAACGCAAAAGTAAAAGGAAGCATCTGCGGTATTCTTGCCGCTATTAGCTACGGCACTAATCCACTGGGAGCACTAAACTTGTATAAAGACGGGATGAACGCAAACAGCGTGATATTCTATCGTTATGCTATTGCCACGGCTATTCTCGCCGTTATCATGCTGGTGCAAAGGAAGTCGTTTAAGGTGTCGTGGCGAGAGCTTAGCATACTTTCTGCGCTCGGCATCCTTATGGCTGGGTCGTCGCTAGCACTATATTGCAGCTTCAACTATATGGATGCTGGCATAGCGTCAACTATACTCTTTGTGTACCCCGTAATGGTGGCTGTAATAATGGCAGTGTTCTTCAAAGAGAAGGTTACAGCGGTTACTGTGATATCCATTGCCTTGGCTTTGAGCGGAATAAGTCTGCTGTACAAGGGTGGCAATGGTATGACGCTGTCTACCATAGGTGTGTTGCTCGTTATCATATCCTCACTCACATACGCCATTTACATCATTATCGTGAATAAGTCGTCCCTGAGGATGTCGTCGGTGAAGCTTACTTTCTACGTATTGCTCATCGGCACTTTCTTCATCATAGCCTATTCGTTTGTGGGACAAGATGCCCAGTTGCACCCCCTTACCACCCTATCGCAATTAGTATATGCCACTATTCTCGCTGTGTTCCCCACGGTGATATCACTGATACTGATGGTAATAGCTGTACACAACGTAGGGTCTACGCCAACTGCCGTCATGGGAGCATTAGAGCCTATCACGGCTGTGTGCATCGGAGTCTTCGTCTTTGGCGAAGCGTTCACCATGCGTCTTGCCATCGGTTGCGTACTTATCCTTACTGCCGTAATACTCATCGTGGCTGGCAAGGCTCTACCTACTCAGCACATCACCATAGTATTCTCCAAGATTGGGCATAGCTTGAAGAAGAAATGGAGGTGGAAGAGTTGATATTTACCCTATATCTTACATCACTTTACCCTATATGTTACATTGCCTTATATGGTATTTAGCATATCATAAAGTATGGAGTAATGCAAGACAAAAGGTATTCTTTCGACTTTCAATGCCGTAAAACTTGGACATAAAAAATCCTTCAGAATTATTATATCCCCTATTAAGTAGGCAGACACAATAGTTCTGAAGGATTTTATTTATATAGCCTTATACGTCTTATTTTGTAGGAATCTCCTCAAGAGTCTTGATGAGCAAGTCCCAGAACTTAGGAACTGTAGCCCACAAACAACGTTCGTTGGCTGTGTGAGGAGAGCGCAAGGTTGGACCAAAGGAGCAGATATCAAGACCTGGATACTTGCTCAAGATGATGCTACACTCCAAACCTGCATGAACAACCTCTACTGTTGGCTCATTGCCGAATAGCTCTGTATAGATACGACGCATCTCTTTGATGAGTTCGCTGTCGGTATTTGGATCCCAGCCACCATACTCTCCACCGAACTCAACCTTCATGCCTGCCATACTGAAACAGCTAGAAAGAGAAGTGCTTATCTCTGCCTTTACGCTCTCGCTGGCACTACGAGCAAGAATCTTTATGGCAGCCTTACCGCCCTCGATGTCTATTATGGCAAGGTTAGAAGATGTTTCTACGATGTTCGGAATAGAAGGGATGTAACGCCAAACTCCATTATGAGCAGCATAGATAGCATCAACTATATTGTCTTGTATCTCTTGTGGCACCTCAGTAGCAGGGAGTTCTGTGTCAGCCACTACTACATCTATCTCATTCTCTATACCCTTAAACTCTACGTTGAAATCCTCTTTGTAGTCGTTGCAGAGAGCAATGAAGTCTTCTTTGTTCTCCTTTGGCATAGTGAGAACTGCCGTTGCCTCGAAAGGAATGGCATTGCGCATATTACCTCCGTGCCATGAAGCGAGGCGAGCATCATCATCGCTGATAGCTTCGCGAACGATACGAACAAGGAGTTTGTTGGCGTTTGCTCTGCCTAAGCCTATCTCAAGACCAGAGTGTCCACCCTTCAGACCCTTCACCGTAACAGCTACGGCAACGTCTTCCTTATCTGTTTCCACCTCTTTATAGTCGAGGGTAGCAGTGATATCAACACCACCAGCACTACCAATGATTAGCTGTCCCTCGTCTTCAGTATCAAGGTTAAGCAATATCTCGCCTGTTAGTTCGTCTGCTGGAAGGTCGTTTGCGCCATACATACCTGTCTCTTCGTCGGCTGTAATGAGAGCCTCGATAGGGCCATGTTTCAATGTCTTGTCCTCCATAACAGCCATGATAGCGGCAACGCCAATACCATCATCTGCACCGAGAGTTGTACCCTTAGCCTTCACCCACTCGCCGTCTATCCATGTCTGGATAGGGTCTGTTTCGAAGTTGTGCGGACTCTTAGGATCTTTCTGTGGCACCATATCCATGTGTGCCTGTAGGATTGCCGTCTTGCGGTTCTCCATTCCCAGAGTGGCAGGTTTGCGCATTACGATATTTCCGGCTGGGTCTTTGAAAGCCTCAACACCGGCACGCTTTGCAAACTCAAGCAAGAATGCTTGTACTTTCTCTAAATGACCTGATGGGCGTGGTACCTGTGTAAGGTCATCGAAATTCCTCCAGAGCGACTCTGGTTTCAAGTTTCTGATTTCACTCATAGTATTGAATTTTAATAATTCGTTATTCTCTTTTTTGTCATTCCTATAGCTATCCATGCTCCTATGCCTAGGAGTATTACGAGCATTGTCTGTATTGTATGTACTATCAGTACGAAGGATAGAGCCTCGTCTGCCGTGATTGTCTTCCCGCCAATCGCAGATGCGCCATATAGCAGGAGCATTGTTTTTACTGCGAAATGCCACGGTCCAGCACCATTTGGCGTAGGCACGATGACGGCTATGCTACCTACTACGAAGGTGGCAAGTGCACACATTACACCAAGACCTGATGTGAATTCGAAGCAGAAGAACGTGAGATAATAATGCAAGAAATAGCTTGCCCATATTCCGATAGTAAGGGCAATGAAAAGGGGGATATTCTTCACGTTCCTCAGTGATGTCATTCCCTGCCATATACCACCAAGCGTGGTCTTCACCTTGTCATAGAAAGACAAGCGTTTAAGCAAGAAATGCAACAGCAACAATATTGCTGCCACGCAAACAGCCGTAACGAGATATCCCGTAGCGGTAAACTTGCTTAGTATGGCATCTATACTCGTGCCTGTGCTTGAGAAGAAGTTTACGAATATTCTCATCTGCAATAGCAAGGTGAGAACCGTGATGATCATAACGAGAAGGGTATCTATTGCACGCTCGGTAACTACCGTGCCAAGTGCTTTAGCGAACGACACGCCGTCGCATCGGGTTAGCACTCCGCATCTTGTAAACTCGCCTACACGAGGAATAACAAGACTTGCAGCATAAGAAAGGAATATAGAATTGACGCATGTGGATAGTCGTGGTTTCTCGCCAACAGGCTCGAGAGTCTGACGCCATCGTATACCTCGAAACAACTGCGCAGTGATACCGAAAGGCAAAGAAAGTATCATCCATGTCCAATCCATATCATAGAGCATCACGTGTTCTATGCGTTTAAAGTCAAAGTCGCGGTACATCCAATATAATATCATGCCACCCAACACTATTGGCAGCAAGAGTTTTACCACAACATTTATAATCTTCTTCTGTCTCACTATCCTCTTAGTTATCCTTCTGAATATACAATACAGGTATGGTTTATAGCTACGTCAGGCTATCAAACTGCTTTTTCATCCTCTGCAGCTCATCCCGCAAGCCGATAAGAAGCTCCATTGCCTTGGCATTATTATCTACCGCACCCTTGCTTTCTTTAAGCACCTTGCATGCCGCAGCGAGTCTGAAGCCACGCACCTTCACCAGATTATATACAATCTTTATATTCTCTATATCCTCTTGAGTGTACTGACGGATGTTGTTGCCTGTGGTCTTTGGCTTAATCATCGGCACCTCTTTCTCCCAAAAACGAAGCATACTTTCAGACACATTAAGCATCTGGGCAACCTCTTTGATGGAGTAATAGAGTTTAAATTTCTCGGTATTTAATGCCATAATATACAAGTTTCGAGTTATTGCACATACAAAAGTAATACAAAAATAAGAAAAAGCAAATCTAAAATCATATATTTTCTTATTATAACATTCATTTATGATATTCCTCGCAAATTTTGAAATCACTCAAAGGCAATTTACATAATACACCTTATAAGGCTTAATAATCATAGAAAAGTAAAATAATTTGGCTATTTATCATATTTTATTTAATTTTGCCACTTAGTTTATAACTATATAGCTACATTTTTC
>CAVKAH010000003.1:3218-43446 GCA_963654095.1 Oscillospiraceae bacterium | reverse complement strand
TTTCTCCATTCCGTAGCAATAAGCATAGTACTTTGTTCCCGGTTCAAGAGTAGTCTGTATGAGATCACGTGTGTCGTATTGCTTTGTTCCGCTTATGAGCACATAAGACAGATATACGCTCAAATCATAATCTGCAGAACTAGCATTGTATTTAAGATATTCAAGATCAGCTTTCTGGATACTACCATACGTATCAATCATCGTGGCACGGCTTGCCTCTGACACTACATAGCAATAATATGTCATTGTATTATCCTTCGGAGTGAACTTCACGCTTGCCGTAGTCTTCGTAATATCCGTAACATCGATAGAGAATTCATCTGTTGCCACCTCCTTTTTCAATGTAGTAGCTGAAGTCTTTGCAATACCTGCCGGCACACCGTCAGCATCAAACATCAGGGCATATATATAATAGGTGGTGCCAGGCTTAAAGCTTGGTATGCGCAAGAACTTACTCTCAGAGAACTGTTCGTTATACTTTTGTCTTATTGCATTACGAACCTCAAGGTCTGTTCCCGTTATTTCCTCCTCCTGTATGCACATCAGCCAATATTTACATCCTTCTGGCATAGGGAAGTCGATATCCATTGATGTTTCTGTTATGTTAGAAACCTCTATATCCATAGTGAGCGGTGTAACCGGCTCTACGGTGATATCCTTGACGGTGTTGAGCATCAACGCTGTAGACTCACCGTCGGTAGTCTTTATCTTCAGGACTCTATCACCTGTTGTTTGTGCGAATGTTGCTACAGAAAGCATTGCAGCTATCGCTATTGTCAGTATCTTTTTCATGTATCGTTGTCGTTTATTTTATTCTACAAGTTTTCCATTAACCCTTAGAAGCTACCTTCTGGCAGGTCGAACTCAATAATTACAGGATCTGTCGTAGGAGCTCCGTCTTTCATTCCGAAAGCTATAGCATAATATTTCTGTCCTCCCTTCGATGGTGTGAACTCCCAATCCTGACTACCGCTCCTAGCATAATCTGTCAAGTCGGAATTTCCTTCATAGAGCAACCACTTCTGAAGTTCATAACCCTGTCTATCACCAACGAGCGATGCCTGCTGTACATTAACGAGATATGTATCATCGTTAGAAACCTCTGCTGTGATAACAACGTCTCTCCAGGCATTCTGCTTAACAGTTAGATTTATCTTAATATCAGACTTCTCAGGAGCAGCAGTTCTTACCTTTGTTAGTTGGATTGGGGTTACGAGTTCACCGCTTGTACTCATACCAAAATTAATAATGACATGGTCAGCATCCCATAGCAAGTGCTTTGATGTATTATAGTCAGCTTCGGTATCGTATGTTCCATTACGCATATCATACGACATCATCTCTTGCCATGTACAACCATACATATTAGAGAAAGACTTCCACATACTAATAAAATGCTGTACCAAGTCGCCAGCATTCTCTCCCTCTGTGCAATCTTTGTTGTATTTCTCTACGCTTTCGCATATCGTGAAATATTTAACATTGGCATCCTTCGGAGTAACTACATAGTCGAGTCTTGTTGCACCAACATTCTTCGTAGTTACCGTAAAAGGATCATCGGCAGCCTTACCTGTCTTCAATGCGAGTTGGCTCACCTCACTTGCAAGTCCGTTTGTGTCATACGCAAGAGCATATACTACATAGTCTGTCTCTGGCGTAAGGAAATCCCACGCTTTCTTATAAGAACTTGTATAATCTACATCTGCGTTTTTTTCGATATATGCCTTAGGGTCGGATACCGACTGACTTGCTGGTACACAAACAGCCTGCACACGAGATACGTTAGCCTCTACGTCTATATTAACGGCGAGTGATGTTGATGTAACATAACGCTGCGATAGTTCAGCCTTTACCTTGCCAAGTTTTCCAAACGTCAGTTCCTCCACCTCGTCTGTAAGAGCGGTAAGCTTTGAACCGTCCTTCAACGTAACCTTCATCTTATACGATGGAGTCTGCGCCATCATTGCCAGACCCTGACATGCGGCGATCAATAGAAGTATATATTTCTTCATAGTCTTACTTTCTGAATTTTAATGTGGTATCATTTATCTTTATTACATATACACCTGCTGGCAAAGATGCGATATCTACAGCTTCACCCTTCCAATCGCTGAAGCCGAGAACTTTCTTTCCCGATACGGTATATACAGCAACGCTATATTTTGTCTTACCGTCATAACCTTTTATTTCTATAAGGTTACTGCCTGGCTGAACAGAGATAGATAGATCGCTTGCATCTACCTTTAAATTGCTAACACCAGTAGTGGCATCAAAACTGATACTTGTAAGTTCTGAGAAAGCAAAAGTTTCGGTTTCATCGGTTTGTTTTGTTACTTTTAGATTGTTTCCCTCAAAAGTCAAAGACTTGATGTCGTCCACTTTATAGACTTTCTTTCCAGAAGCGAGGTTGATAGTAACATCATCCTGTGCAAAGCCGCTGGCACATACCGCCAAGCCCATTGCTACGATTAGTTTCCTTTTCTTCATATATACACGATTTAAATAGTTTATTGTTCTAACATCATGATTGGTATTCTTTTGTTATAGTTTCATTTTCACACCTTATCTTTTATATATCGTTCCAAAAAGCAACTTACTTCAAACAAATGCTTATCATGTTTCAAATTTACGTTATTTCAATTTCACTGCAAAGTTTTTAATACAAAACATCAATACTTATGTTGCATTTGATAATATACACTAAAACACTTTATATCAGCATATTATATATGTTTTACACACTAAATTATATTTGTTTTTGCAACAAATTTGCAACATAACACACATAGGAAACCGTTTAAAAATGGCTAATATATATGTTACAAATATAGGTAACAATATTTTTCAATATGATAGAAATGCACTACCTTTGTATAAGATAAGCTACACCTCAGCAATTAAAACAAGTTTTATTGCATTCGGTTTGCATTATCTTTGTATAAGATAAGCTACAATATGCGCAAGATACTTATATTTTTCATATTACTGTTGTCTATTGTGTTTGCAAGTTGCAGACATCAAAGATGTAAGGACAATAAACTGGAGGCTATCGACTCGCTTCTTGGGCAAGGACATGTCGATACTGCATACACAGAAATCTGCGACATTCAAGTAGCCGACCTGCAATCTGGTGATGATTCCGCATATTTCTTCCTGCTTCGTGCGCAAGCCGAATACCGTCTTTACAAACCTATTTCTTCGATGAAATCGCTTGATTTTAGTATTCAGCATTATTTAAACACCCCTTCAGAGAAGGAGAAATTGGCATCGGCTTACTTCTACAAAGCAGGATTTCTATACGAATCTCACGACACCAAGAATGCCCTTGAATATATAAAAAATGCCGAATTCATCGCAGAAAAGACAAACAATACAGTATTGAAGCATAAGATTTACGAGGGCCTCTTGGTTATCAACGAGGAGGCTGGCGAAGATAAAACAGCACTTGAATATTCAAAGAAATCTATCAACGTATCACTGAAAGCTAAAAGAAACGACTGGCTGGCGCATGCATATAATAACATTGCCGTAGTGTATGCCAAGATGGAACAGAAAGATAGTTCAGATGTATATCTAAAGAAAAGCATGGCTTTGCTGAAGAGTATACCTAAGAAAGATCGTCTGTTCATAATAAATAATATAGGAGTTTACTTTATGCAGACTCAGCCAGAAACAGCTAAGCATTATTTTCAACAAGCTATAAATATTGCGCCAAACGACGAAGTATATAAGAACCTCGCAAGCATTTATGCCCTTGAGGGTAATGCTACTGTAGCAGACTCGCTATGGAAGAAAGCTCTCAACACAGACAACCTGCAAATAAAAGATGAGGTGATGCACACCATGTTTAAATTCCAGATGTCGAGGGGCGACTTCAAGAATGCCTCTGCTACAGCAAGTAAACTTATCGAACTCAAAGATAGTCTATCGGAAAAGCGCAATGACAGTAACGTAAAGGCTATTCAGGCGGAATTTGACAAGATGAAATCGCAACAGGAATATGAAAGAAACATTGCTCTTGCTATTGCCTGCATCACGTTGCTATTCCTTATTGTCATTATAACGTTGCTATATTTCAGATACAAACAGTATAAGATTAAGGCAGTTATGGCTCACGATCAGATGATGATAAAGAACTATGAAAGTCAGATTTCAGAACTTGAGCGCATGGATCAGCATAAGGAAAAGGAGATTGAAAGTATCAACAAGCGCAAAGAGAAACTGCTGGAAAAGCATCGCAACACACTAAACCGTGGCTATACCCTATTCTCTGACATACAAAACGACAAGGGTACGATAGTATTGTGGAAGAAGAGCGACTTTGAAAACGTGATAGAATATTATCGTCTTGTAGACGTGGAGTTTGTGGATAAGCTCGACAACTCATACGATGAACTGTCTCCAAAATACAAGTTCTTCCTTATACTCGAGCACATTGGTAAGACCGACGCTGAGATTATGAACATCATGGCTGTGGCTGAGGTATCGCTCCGCTCTATCCGTTCAAGGATTAACAAGAAGAGAAAGTAATACGTTGCACTTTTTAAGTCAATCGTTCTATATATAATATGTATCAATACAGTAGCACCAATCCTGCAAAAGCTGAATAAAGAATCATCCTTATTGGGTTTATCTTCATCCAATATGTTCCGATGAATGTTGCGGAAAAGAGAAAACAACTTACCCAGAATTGCCACGGATTAACCGAAAGCGCACCAAAATTCTCAGTCGAAAGGAGAAGTAAGGTAGCAGCACCAAGCAATCCTACTACTGCAGGGCGCAATCCGCCAAGAACATTCTTTACGGGTGTCGTGTTTACATATTTCACAAACAGTTTGGCAATAAGTATCATAAGAATAAGCGATGGGAGGATTAGCGCAACCGTAGCGGTAAGGCTACCTAACACCGACATCATTTCGCCATAGCCAGCATTATGGACTGCCGTATAGCCACAATAGGTGGCGGAATTGATACCAACAGGTCCTGGAGTCATTTGACTAATTGCCACAATATCGGTAAATTCACCCGTCGTCACCCAATGGTGATTATGAACCACCTCGGTTTGAATGAGTGAAAGCATCCCGTAACCGCCGCCAAAGCCGAACAATCCTATTTCAAAAAAAGTAATAAACAAACTCAAATATATCATTTCCTATTATTTTATCATTTCCTATATCCCCTTTTTATGCAAGAACTCGGGTGGAGAATTTATTCTGTAGGTTTAATGTAACGTCCGTAAACATATCCACAAATACCCGAAAGGAGTATCACGATTATCGGCGAGATACCAAACAGATATATGGAGAGGGCGCATACAATAGGTATCCAACAGTTGTTGAGCGTGATGCAAGCATCTTTTGCGAGTCTAAATGTAGGCACTGCTATTAGAGCAACAACGGCAGGACGAATTCCACGGAAGATAGCTGCAACGACGGCATTGTCCTTAAACTGATGAAAGAACATAGCTATCAGAAGAATTATAATAAATGAAGGTAATGCTGTGGCGACACATGAGACTATAGCACCAGGCACTTTATTCAGTTTATAACCGATAAATGCACTCATATTTATCGCTAATGCACCAGGACAACTCTGGGAAATCGCCACAATATCAAGGAAATCCTTTTTATCTATCCAATGCCGCTTGTTCACCACTTCATCTTCTATTATGGGTATCATGGCATAGCCGCCACCAAGGGTGAAGAGTCCTATGCGGAAGAATGTCTTGAAATATTCGAGATAGTTCATCTTTATATGTAAATAAATATCTGCGATGCAAAAGGAATGAGGAGTGCGGTATCACAAGAACTCCACACTCCTCACTACACTCTACGTATTTTGTGATTTACTATTTTGTCTTGTTCTCAATCCACTTGCGAGCATTTACGAATGCCTCTATCCACGGAGTAACGTCATCACCCTTGCGGTCTGCTGAATACCATGCGTTTTGCCAAGGGAAAATGGCACGTTCAAGGTGTGGCATCATTGCAAGATGGCGGCCGTCTTTAGAACAGATACCTGCTACATTATAGTCGGAACCGTTAGGATTGCCTGGATAACCAGCGTAACTGTATTTAGCAATAACATTATACTCAGATTCTGCCTCTGGCAATGAGAATTTACCCTCACCATGAGCAACCCAGATGCCTAACTTATTGCCACTCAACGAACCGAACATCACACTGTTGTTCTTTGGAATGGTAAGTCCGAGGAAAGTACTCTCAAACTTATGAGAGTCATTGTGCAACATACGGGCACGCTGCTTATGCTCTGGATTGATAAGATTCAGCTCTACCATCAACTGACAACCGTTGCAGATACCGAGCGACAAGGTGTCCTCACGAGCATAGAACTTGTCAAGAGCCTCCTTAGCCTTAGGATTAAAGAGGAATGCTCCTGCCCAACCCTTGGCTGAACCTAACACGTCGGAATTAGAGAAGCCACCACAGAAGACTATCATATTAACATCTTCAAGTGTCTCCCTACCACTAACGAGGTCGGTCATCATGACATCTTTCACATCAAAACCAGCAAGATAGAGAGAGTAAGCCATCTCACGCTCACCATTTGTTCCCTTCTCACGAATGATGGCAGCCTTTACGCCAGATGGTGTACGACGGTCGGCAGAAATACCATATTGTGCCAAAGTTCCTGTGAAGCTATCATTAAACTTCATTTCCAAAGGCTCATTCTTATAGTTCTTGTAACGTTCCTGTGCACATCCGTTCTTGCTCTGGTCGCGGTCGAGCAGATAAGATGTCTTATACCATACATCACGCAACTTGTCGATATCAAACTCATGTTCATAAGAGCCAGCCTTGACAACAATCTTGCGCTCCTTTGGAGAAGAGTATCCTATCTTAGCATAGCTAACGCCAGCTTCTTCCATAAACTCCTTGAACTCATGCTTGTGCTCATCGGAAATCTGAACTACAACACCGGGGTTTTCTGCCATAAGCATCTTAACTACATCATCGCCAGCCATATCGTGGAGATTAATATGTAGGCCGCCTTCTTTATTGGCGAAGCACATTTCAAGGAGAGTAGTGATAAGTCCACCGGCACTAATATCATGACCTGCCATTATCCACCCCTTCTTTATCATCTCCTGAACGGCATTAAAAGCATCAACGAAATATTCAGGATTCTTCACCGTAGGTACATCGTCGCCAACCTTTCCAAGACTCTGTGCGAAAGCAGAACCACCGAGTTTCTGTTCATCAAATGAGAAGTCGATATGATAGATAGACGAGTTCTTATCATTTACCAATACCGGAGAAACAACCTTACGAACATCGCTTACCTCGCCACCACTTGTAACAATCACTGTTCCTGGAGATACTATCTTCTCACCGTTAGGATACTGTTGTGTTAGAGAGAGTGAGTCTTTTCCTGTTGGCACATTTATCTGCAGAGCACAGCAGAAATCGCCCAACGCCTTTACTGCTGAATACAAACGAGCATCCTCGCCCTTCTGAGAACGGCAAGGCCACATCCAGTTGGCTGATAGACTCAAGCTATCCATACCATCAGCAAGTGGTGCCCAAACTATATTGGTGAGCGACTCTGCTACCGACAATACAGAACCTGCCTCTGGATTTGCCAGTCCTGCCTGTGGAGCATGACCGAGAGCTGTGGCAATACCTTTATGTCCACGATAGTCGAGGGCTACAACACCGCAGTCGGATAATGGCAACTGTATCTCGCCCTGACATTGCTGACGAGCTATCTTTCCTGTTACGGAGCGGTCAACCTTGTTTGTCAACCAATCCTTACATGCCACAGACTCCAACTGCAAGACACGTTCTACATATTCGTCTATATCATTGAGCGAATATACTGCATCCATATAGTGATGCTCCACAGTAACATCCCTCATATATGTTACAGGAGAGTGGCCGAACATCTGTGCTACGTCCAAATCAAATGGTTTTACGCCATCACCTTGAACAAAAGAGAAGTGGGCATCACCTGTTGTCTCACCTACTACATATAAAGGAGCACGCTCACGCTCTGCAATCTTTCTTACATGTTCTATGTGTTTCTCATCGATGAGCAATCCCATACGCTCCTGACTTTCATTGGCAATTATCTCCTTTGCCGAGAGAGTCTTATCGCCAATAGGCAGTTTTGTCATATCTATCTCACCCCCACACTCTTCTACAAGTTCCGAAAGACAGTTCAAATGACCTGCAGAACCATGGTCGTGGATGCTGACAACTGGATTTACATCTTCCTCGCAAAGTGCACGAACAAGGTTATAAGCTCTCTTCTGCATCTCTGGATTGGCACGCTGAACAGCATTCAGCTCTATGCCATTGCTATAGCGACCTGTGTCGACAGATGATACAGAACCACCACCAAGTCCGATGCGATAGTTATCACCACCAACGACAACAACCTTATTGCCCTTCTGTGGTTCCTTCTTCAAACAGTCGCGCTTTGTACCATAGCCTACACCACCTGCAAGCATGATGACCTTATCGTATGCATATTTTGTATCTGCCGTACCTGTTGAAGTAGGCTCTTGATGCTCAAAAGTAAGTACAGAGCCACAGATTAACGGCTGTCCAAACTTGTTTCCGAAATCGGAAGCACCATTTGATGCCTTGATAAGTATCTGTTCAGGCGACTGATACAACCATTTTCTTACTGGCACGATATCTTCCCAGTCGCGCTCGCCAGTATAGTTCTCACTGGAATCTTTACCACGAGCCACCTTACTTGCCTCACGACTCAACTCATCTTCCTGCAAGCGAGGATATGCTGTCATATAGACTGCTGTTCCTGCGATAGGCCACGAGCCTACTCCACCTCCCATACGGTCGCGAATTTCACCGCCAGTTCCTGTAGCAGCACCATTGAATGGCTCCACTGTTGTAGGGAAGTTGTGTGTCTCTGCCTTTAGAGATATCACACTTTCTACATCTTTTATTTGGAAATAATCAGATGTTGATTGGTCTTTAGGAGCAAACTGCTCTACTATAGGACCCTGTGCAAAAGCTACATTATCCTTATATGCAGACAGTATCTTGTTTGGATTTTCCTTAGTTGTTTTCTTTATCATTGCAAAGAGCGAACTTTCCATCTCTTTTCCGTCAATAATAAAGACGCCACCGAAAATCTTATGGCGACAGTGCTCTGAATTTATCTGGGCAAAGCCAAAAACTTCCGAATCGGTGAGTGGTCTACCTAATTGTTTCTCTATATTGTGGAGATACTCTATCTCCTCTGGAGAAAGGGCAAGTCCTTCCTGCTCGTTGTATTCTTCAAGATTTTCGATATGCTTGATTGGCTCTGGCTGATGATTTACTGTGAACACATCCTGCCCGATACCTTTATACATACGCTGCAACATAGGGTCATGCTCTGCGTCCTCGGAACTTACAGGAAAATACTCTTCTATACGCAAAATGCCGTGGAGACTCATATTCTGGGTAATCTCAACGGCATTTGTACTCCAAGGAGTAATCATTTCACGGCGCGGACCGACAAAGTATCCCTCAAGGCTTTCTGCCTTTTCGAGCACAGCGTCTCCGTAGAGCCAACAAAGTTCGTTAATCTCGTTGTTGTCGAGCTGATGGTCAACCTGTGTTGCTATCACGCTCTTTGAAGGAGTTCTAAAAAAAAGAATCATAACGTTTTATAGATGTCTTTTATTGTAATGGTTTTGTCCAAACAAATGTTATACATGCAAAGTTAAAGATTTTATCTGATATATTTTATATGATAGACAGAAAAGAATAAAAAAAATATTGTTATCCTGCCATATAATGACATTATAAAACAAGGAACATTCTGGTAATAGACTCTATAAATTAAATCACCAAAATGTTCCCCTATAATGCTAAAATATAAATTACAGAAACGCTTATCCGCTTTCTATATTAATTCCCAAATATTATCTGCCCAACCAAGCTTCTGGATTTAACTTTGAGAAGCCCTTACGCAACTGGAACTGCAGTATATTGTCCGCACCAACAACACCAAGAGTTTGTCTGGTGCTTACCTGCTGTCCGCGACTAACACTTACAGAACGAAGGTTGCAATATACAGAGATATAACTGCCATGACGTACCATAACAACCATTGTTCCGCCAAATCCGAAGACGGCACTTACCTCACCATTGAATATTGCACGTGCACAAGCCCCTTGCGAACCTTGTATATTTATTCCCTTATTGTCGAGCTGCACATTCTTCAAACCCTCAACATTATACTGTCCGAAATGGCTCACTATTCGGTAACCACCAGTTATAGGCATTGGCAATCTACCTTTGTTGCCCTCGAAATTGCGACTTAACGCTCTGTCCTCACTACTTACCGTTGCAGCCACCTCGTCATCTTTCTTAGCTTTCGCCACCTCTTGTTCATGACGTTTCTTATCTACAGCGGCCTTACGCTCTGCTGCCTCACGTTCTGCTTCGGCATTTCGGGCAGCCTGCTCCGCCTTTCGTTGAGCTTCAGCATCACGCTTTTCTGCAGCAGCCTTTGCTGCTTCGGCTTTCAAACGTGCCTCTCGCTCTTTGGCTTCTTGTATCCTACGTGCATTTTCTCTTGCGGCAGCCTCAGCAGCAGCCTTCTTTCTGGCGAGTTCAGCCTCCCTCTTTCGTTTGGCTTCTGCGGCAGCTGCGGCTTTGCGTTTCGCCTCTGCTTCGGCACGCGCCTTAGCCTTAGCGACCTCCTCGGCTATCAATTTATCGATTTGAGCATTAAGGGCAGCATTCTTTTTCTTCTGATCATCAATGATGGTTTGAATAGTTTTCTGTTGCTTCTGCAAAGAAGATACCATCTGCTGCTGCTCTGTCTGCTTACCTTGAAGCGCCTGCTTTTCTTGTTTTCCTTTATATAAAAGGTTGTTTTTTTCACCTCTTACGTTTTCGAGTTGCTTATGCTTGTCGGTTATCTGTATCTGTTTGGCACGAACCAACTCGCCCTGCGCCCTCTGGTAAGAGGCATATTCTCGAACGAAACGCAAGCGTCTATACATCTGCGTAAGGCTCTTAGCACTAAAGATAAACATCAGTTTGTCTTGTATTGTACGGTTCTTGGCAAAATAGCGCATAGACTTTATGTATTTCGCCTTACGTTCTTCGAGCTGCTGTTCCAATGTGTTCAACTGTGAGCGCAATACGGAAATATTACCCTCAATGTGTGTGATATCGTTTTGAATACCGTCTATAGATTTCTGTCTTTGGTCAATTTCTGAATTAATAGCAAGTAAGTCGTCCAACCTTTTCTTTACATCTGCCTTATTTGCCCTTAGGAGTTGTTCTTGCTCCTTTATCTTCTTTTGTACTGCAGCACGCTGGTTTTGAAGTCCTCGTATCGAGGCATTGGTATATGTTTGTGTGTTATTAGCCTTCTTTTTTGTTACATTCTTCTTGGCTACATTATTCTTTCCTTTATTTGAAGACGCACCTTTTTTCTTGACAGTAGTAGTTGGCTTTGCTGTCTTCTTTGACGTTCTTGTCTGTCCATAGCCCTGTGAAGCGGACAAGAATGTTAG
This sequence comes from Oscillospiraceae bacterium, assembly GCA_963654095.1. Classification (GTDB taxonomy): domain Bacteria; phylum Bacteroidota; class Bacteroidia; order Bacteroidales; family Bacteroidaceae; genus Prevotella. The sequence goes on along the minus strand of CAVKAH010000003.1, from coordinate 31,937 downwards.
CATGGATGCTACGATGATTACAAGAATACGATTCATCATTTATTTTTAATACATATTTTTCTATTTCCAATAACCTGCGATATTATCTGTGAAGACTACAAACTACCCAGTTTGCTCAGCAATTCCCGCACACTTACCTGCTTATACTTCGATGAAACCGATGTTTTTGTTTCCCAATCGCTATCGTTAGTGAGTGTGTTAAGCTGCAATCGCAATGACATTTTGTCTGAGTTTTTTATAGCTTTTGTACTCATCGACAAGAATATATCAGTAGGAAACTGCTTAGTTCCAACACTGCGGAATGACGAGTATTTACAATTTACTGACGTATTACCATCCGCCATACTTGAATATTTTGCAGTAACAGAATTAATCAAAGCCGTTTTACTGTCCGTGTTCCAAACATACGATATCTTACCCTGAGACAGCGAAACGTCGGTAGTAGCACCGCCCAACAACGCTGCCGAGAAGTTTTTCAACGATGAATCCGATAGTTTCTGCACCCCAGGAACGAATAACTGATTCCAGAACAACGCCTGCAAAGCATAAAAGTCAAGACCATTACGCTGTAGAAAATCAACATCTGAATATGATGCTTTTACATATTCTTTATGTATTCTATCGATGAGAAGAACATAATCTTTAGTAAATTCGAGCCGTCCTGCCTCCATTATACCTAATGGAGTAATCTGTATACGGATAACCTCATCTTTTCGCATGTGTAGCGAACCGCCTACAGAAACATTATCTTTTCCAGTGTTAAGAGTAAACTTTATTTTTGATACTATATTATTTGTATATACGGCATTGTCTGACACCTTACGAACAAAGTTTAGTTGTTCCAATGCAGCAGCCTTGTCATTTTTAGTTTCATTGTCTTTCTTCGCCTTGCCTATGGCTGATGAAGAAGCACCTCCAACTACAGACTTGTTTGTTCCGCAGGATGTGATTACCGAAGTTAAAAACAACGATGAAATCATCAAAAATGCAATATTTTTCAGTTTCATATTATTGAATGTCTATACAATTATTAATATCTATACTCTATTCGAAAGTCTTTATTTTGTATTAGGTATATATTTCTTTAATCTAATTTTCTGCTCAAGGGCATTTTTATCTCCACCCGAATCAATAGCTTTTCGCCAAAAATCGACAGCTTTGTCCGTTTGCTTAAGCATTATGTATATATCTCCAGCATGCTCAAGCAACACATTGCTCGATGTACTATCATTAGCTAAAGCCTGTTCTATATACTCTTGCGCTTCAGAATATCTCTTTTCTTGAAAGAGAATCCATGCGTAAGTGTCAAGAAAAGTAGGATTTGTTGGCTCAGCCTTTATCGTCTTGTAGCTCATCTGCTCAGCTTTTGAAAGGTCTCCGCCATATTCGCTAATATAATAAGCGTAATTGTTAAGACTCTCTACATTATCTTCTTGCCACTGCAAACTACTATCGAAAGCGGCAAAAGCCTCCTCGTTTTTCCCTATTTTATTTAGGTGATCCGCTATATAAGCATACATCTCAGATACAAACGAAGGCTCACTACTGTTGGTTGCCTGGGCTACTCCTTTGCGAAAGACATCGTATGCCAACTCGTCCTTATCCTGCTGAATATATGCGATGCCAAGGAAATAATAAAACGCCATTTCATCGGGAGAATAGTCAATAGCTGGCTTACAAATCTTTTCTATCTCCGAGAAATCGACCTTTCCCCATAGGTCTCTTATCAGCTCCATCCGTGCCCCTTTATTGTCTGGAGATATTTCCAAAACACGATACAAGCCAGAAACGATACTATCTTGAGGCATTTTCTTGAGCGACATATATGCCACATACATTTCAGCAATATTAGAGTCTTTCTGCTTCTGCGCCAACAAACGATGGAAAAGATTTAGCACTTTTGTGCTGTCGCCACCTTGCGCCTCGCTCCTCGACACCACATTTCTTATTATCGTGAGCTTTGTATCTGCATCCGTACGTGGGTTTTGCAATAGGGTTTCTTCTATGTTTGCAGCGATGGAATCGTGATTTTCTGCACGATAATAGTCAATCATAGACAACTGTGCCATGATATTCTGTGGGTCAATCTTCTGCACTTTCTGCAGAACAGACAGTGCCTGCTGTTTCTCACCGTTCTGTATCAGCCAGTTTGCCATCATCACTTGATACGACAAATCGTTAGGGTATCGCTCAACAAAATCTTTCAATGTGCGATATTCCTCTTTTTTCTTTCCCTGCAACGAATATACGTGCATCTTGGAAAGTACGGTTTTCTCGCTTTCTCCTTCTGCTGCTTCAATACGGGATATTGTGGAAATCATCTTTCCATAATCCTTTTTCTGATTATATAGTTTAAGGAGTATTTCAAGAACATCTGTCCTATCAAGATTTGCCGAATATAGTTTTTCATACGCAGCTATCGCATTTTTATAATCATTAGTGGCGACGTATGTCATGGCGAGACGTTCCTGATAAATAGGATTAGTGGGATTCAGCTCTGCCGCCCTGCGGATGTCGGCTATCGCCATCTGTTTTGAGTTCAACCCATCATCATACGAAGACAGGGCATAATGTACCTCTGCCGCATCTGGACATATTTCCCGGCAATGGAGCAGTAGTTCATAGGCTGCGTCGTAGTTACCGAGAGCCTGCTGTTTGGTGGCTTCTTCATAGAAATAGCGAAGACGTAGCTGAGTGTTATAATCAGCCTTTTCTGCAATTTTGTCCGATTTCATCGATGTAAAAGCATTGCTAACCGATGCGTTTTTCACATCAGTTTTACTGCTTCCGCACGATGCAACAAGCATTGTCATCATTGCTACGGCGACGATGCATACCTTATTTATCTTCATCACTATTATCTCTACTTACATCTTTTCTGCACGCCACGATTGCTCAAGGTATCAGAAAAACTATTTCACTCCTGTATGCCCGTAGCCTCCAGTGCCTCTTTCTGTTTCGTCAAGTTCTTCTACCTCAACAAATTCTGCCGTTTCGTGTTTGGCGATAACCATCTGGGCTATACGCTCACCGTCGTTTACGACAAAGTCAGTATCGGAAAAGTTCACAAGAAGAACCTTTACTTCGCCTCTATAATCTGCGTCTATCGTTCCAGGAGTATTCAGAACTGTTATGCCATGCTTTAGGGCAAGACCGCTTCTTGGTCGCACTTGCGCCTCGAAACCAGCAGGCAAAGCCATATAAAGTCCTGTCGGAACGAGCATCCGCTGCATCGGTTTCAGCACTACAGGCTCGTCTATATTAGCCCTTAAATCCATACCAGCACTTTGCGGTGTGGCATATTCGGGCAACTGATGATGCCCTTTGTTTATAATGTTCACTTTAATCATAACTGCAAAAATAACCATTTCCACATAAATATTAGTCATAACGAACAATAATTTAGTGTTTTTCAACTAATTATTATTGATATATAATATATAAGAGGTGGAATTATTGAAATTATTAGTAACTTTGCAGCGATTTTTCTATAAAGCTCCGGGTTGGTGGAGCTTATCTATAAACATTTACATTTAACTTGAAGACATTTGAAGAACTTGGTGTTAGCGAAGAGATTCGCCGCGCCATCACGGAGTTGGGCTTTGAATCACCGATGCCCGTACAGGAAGAAGTAATCCCCTATTTACTTGGTAACAAAAACGATGTGGTCGCTCTCGCACAGACGGGAACGGGCAAAACTGCTGCATACGGCATTCCCGTGTTGCAGAAACTTGACCCCAAAGACCGCACGACACAGGCTTTAATCCTCTCTCCTACACGAGAACTTTGTTTGCAAATATCTGATGACCTGAACGATTTCGGTAAATATATTGATGGATTGCATGTTGTTCCTGTATATGGAGGTACGTCTATACAGAACCAAATCCACTCGCTTAAGCATGGAGCACAGGTGATTGTGGCTACGCCAGGACGACTTATCGACCTTATGAACAGGGGCGCAGCGAAGCTGGACAACGTGAAGAACGTGGTTCTAGACGAGGCTGACGAGATGCTAAACATGGGATTTTCGGATAGCATAAACGAGATTTTCGATGGTATAACTACCGAGGATAGGAACACCCTACTCTTCTCCGCAACGATGAGTAAGGAGATTGAGAAGATTGCAAAGAACTATCTTAACAACGCCAAAGAGATTGTTGTAGGAAGCCGAAACGAAGGAGCTGAACATGTTAACCATATATATTACATGGTTAATGCCAAGGACAAATACTTGGCATTGAAGCGCATCGTGGATTTCTACCCTAAGATTTACGCCATCATTTTCTGCCGCACAAAGCGTGAAACTCAGGAGGTTGCAGACAAACTGATACATGATGGGTATAACGCAGAGTCGTTGCACGGCGACTTATCTCAGCAGCAACGCGACCTTACGATGCAGAAATTCAGACAGCATCTTACACAACTCCTCGTGGCTACTGATGTTGCTGCAAGAGGTCTTGACGTGGATGACCTGTCGCATGTTATAAACTTCGGACTACCTGATGATACAGAAAGCTACACCCACCGAAGCGGAAGAACCGGGCGTGCAGGTAAGAACGGAACATCTATCTCTATTATTCACTCGCGCGAACGTGGGAAAATGCGTGCCATAGAGAAGATTATACAGAAGAGTTTTGTTGAAGGAAAGATTCCTACAGCCGAGGAGATATGCAAGAAGCAACTATACAAAGTGATGGATCAGATCGTAAAAGCCGACGTAAACGAAGACGAGATAGAGCCGTTTATGACTGACATCAACCGCTATTTTGAATATATCGACAAAGAGGATATCATAAAGAAAATCGTAAGCATGGAGTTTGGTAAATTCCTTGCATACTATGCTGATGCCCCAGAAATATTACCCCCAACGTCTGGAAAGGGTGAAAAGAGGGACAGAAAAGGGCGCAGCGATGGCGGCAAGCGTGAACCTCGCAAGGCGGAAGCTGGTTATCAGAAGCTCTTTATCAACCTTGGAAAGAAGGACGGGTTCTATCCAGGCGAGATTATGCAATTCTTGAACCGCAACATGAAGAATAGACAGGAGGTTGGTCACATCGACCTTCTTGAACGCTTCTGCTATATCGAAGTTCCTGAAAAGGATGCGAAAAACGTGATGCGAGCTATAGATGGCACTACTTATAAAGGGCGTGATGTTAGATGCAACGATGCTGAAGACACTGGCAAGCCTTCTCGCAAGGGAACGAAAAAAGAGAAAGGCGCAGGAAAAGGTAGCGAAAAGTCTGCTCGCCGCAACAGAAACAGCGATGAAAACAATGATTTTGGCAAATTTGACAAGAGATCAAAGCGCAGCAACTCGGCATCTTCTAAGAAGAAAAACTACAGCAATGACGGCTTTAAAGATAACGGAAACGATAAAGACTGGCGTCAATTCTTCCGCAACGATGATATAAAACTCGTTGGCGATGAGCCTGATTTCAGTGAAGAAGGCTGGGCAAGAAGACGTCCGAAAAAGAAATAAGCAGAAGTAAAGGTATAGGTTGTGAGTCGTCGAGATACGACTTACGCCTCATAAGGATATACTTTCTGAATAAGAAAGTGGGTATTTACAAAAGAAAACTCCCATTTTATCGCTGAACACGATGCACGTTTTTTCCGTGCAAAGAATATTCATTAACGATAAAATGGGAGTTTTGTTATATATAAAACTCTATAAAGTGCTTATGCAAGGAGCTTCTTTACAATAGAAGAAATTATCTTTCCATCAGCCTTTCCTGCCATCTGTTTGCTTGCGATGCCCATCACTTTTCCCATTTCCTTTATAGATGAGGCACCCGTTTGGGCTATAATTTCCTTTACTGCGGCTTCTATTTCTTCTTCAGAAAGAGGCTTTGGAAGGTATTCCTCTATAACACGAACCTGAGCCAACTCATCTTCTGCGAGGTCTTCACGGTTCTGTTGTTTGAAGGTTTCTGCCGACTCTTTACCTTGTTTGGCAAGCTTGGCAAGGATTTTCAAGGCATCAGCATCCTCAAGAGTATCATTAGCCCCAGGAGCCGTCTTAGCTTCGATAAATACTTTCTTGATGTTTCGCAAAGTCTCAAGACGGACTTTGTCGCGAGCTTTCATAGCCTCCTTAATGTCATTACTTACTTGATCGTACAACATAATATTAACTTATTTATGATAAAGAGAGGTGTTGAGTTCACCCCCTCTCTCACTTGTTTTTTATAAAAATATGATTTTCGTTTAGCCAAACTTAATAGTTCCTGATACAGGGGCTGACTTTGGTGCTACTGGAGTATTAAGTTCCACATCGCCCTTAGACTGCTTTACAAGTTCGTCATACTGAAGTTTTGAACGTTTGTAAGTAGGAGTAGCCTCAACTGCAGATATAAGATTGTCATTGTCAAGGTCTTCATTGCTGAACAAGAAACAACGTGGGCGCAAGCGTTCATTGCCTGTTCCTGTCTTTCCATAATAGGTCTGAATAAGGTTAGCCTCTGCTGCTTCTTGCTCCCTCTTATCACGAAGTTCGTTTGCACTCATAGCCTTTTGGTCCATGATATTCATTTCTCCGTCTTCAACCTTCATTCCGAAGCCTGTGGCAAGAATAGTTACCTTTATCTTTTCGCCAAGCTCTGGATCTCTTGACAAGCCCCATTTGGTTTCAATATCATCATCAAAGCCATCCATAAACTCATTTACAGCGGACATTTCCTCCATCATAAGAGTTCCTTGTCCGTTCTCACCACCAGCGAAAGATACACTTAGAAGTATCTTCTTAGAGTTGTAGACATCATTATCGTTAAGTAATGGCGAATGTAAAGCATTGTTTATTGCCTTCTTCATCCTATCCTCGCCTTCGCCATATCCAGTACTCATAAGTGCTACGCCGCCATCTTTCAACACTGTTTTAACATCATTGAAGTCGAGATTTATAATGCCGTGCATCGTGATAATCTCGGCTATACTCTTTGCAGCCACACTTAATGTGTCGTCGGCCTTACCGAAAGCATCCTCTACAGATAGCTGTCCATAAATGGAAAAAAGGCGTTCGTTGTTTATAACGAGTAGGGCATCCACATTCTTTGCCATACGTTCAACACCAGCAAGTGCCTGAAGGATTTTCTTTTTGCCTTCCCATTTGAATGGGATTGTTACGATACCGACCGTCAATATTCCCATATCTTTAGCAATACGAGCTACTACAGGACCTGCTCCAGTTCCTGTTCCGCCACCCATACCTGCAGTGATAAACACCATTTTGGTGCCATCGTCGAGCATATTGCGTATCTCTGCCTCGCTGTCTTCTGCCTCTTTTTGTCCTTTTTCTGGCTTATTTCCTGCTCCCAATCCTTCCTTTCCGAGCTGAAGATGCACGGGAACAGGTGAGTCATTGAGGGCTTTTTTATCCGTGTTACATAGGACAAAAGTAACATCGTGAATACCTTCACGATACATGTGGTTTACGGCATTTCCACCGCCACCACCAACACCGATAACCTTAATTATGCTGCTTGGCTTGTCTGGCTCACCAAATGCTGACGCCATACTGCCTATTCTCTTTTCGTCTGCCATATATTTAAGTCTTTTATGTTTCTATATTTATATTACTCATCCTCTGGCTCTGAAACCAAGTCCTTCAGTTTATTCTTAAAGATACTCCACTTACTTCCCTTTCCTTCCTTACGTTTCAGTTCTGCTATCTTATCTTTTGCTTCAGCAACAAAGTCGCCTTCAGGGAATGTTTCCACATATTTCTCGTAAGCCTCAACTGTATTGTCAAGTACTGCTTTGTCCCACTCTTTCTTATCGTTCTGCTTCTCCTGGATAATCTTTTCACCAGGAGTTGGCACACGTCCAGTTCCTGTAGGCACTGCGGAACCATAGGAAGAACCAGTTTCTGTGGTAGGAGTTTCAGTGGTGGTTCTTGTAGGTGTGGTAACTCCAGAGTCAAAGAGAGAGCGATGCGAGTCTAAATCTCCACCATCACAATTCATATCGCCCTTCATCAAAAGTCCAAGGAGTGTGTTCACTGTTCCGTCATGTGGCACAACACAATTCTTGCCTGCGGCATTAACGTTGTCTAAGATAAACATTGCGGTAGTTACCTTGTCAACCTTTGTTGCCATACGGAAAGCCACTTCCACATTCCTTAGATTAGCTCCGCCACCAGTAAGCACAATACCGCCATTTAGCTTTGTTTTGTATTCTTGAGGTACCTGTGCCCATACGTTTTCTATAATTTCTTGCATTCTGGCTTCTACTACCTGCTGGAACTTTATGCTGGAAATGCTATGCTCTGCATCTATCGGATAATCAAGAGTCTTATCCATATCCTTCGTTTCGACGTAAGCAGAACCATATTTCTTCTTCATCTTTTCTGCCTGTTCCTCATCAATATAGTTTAGCGATGCTATATCTTTCGTAATATTATTACTACCGAGAGGTATCACTGCAATATGTCGAAGCAGGTTCTTATGATATACGAGCATTGTTGTAGTTTCTGCTCCAAGGTCGACGAGCAAGCATCCTGCACGCTTCTTAGTATCATCAAGGATACAGTCGGCAAGTGCCAATGGAGCGATGTCAAGCTCTGCTATACTGATGCCAGCACGTGCGAAGCAGTCATTCAGCCTATTATAAAAAGTCTTGCGCCACAAGATATTCAGGAAGTTACCTACAAGTCTGTCTGCCTGTATTCCTGCAGGATCGGTCTGAAAATCGTTATCTACCTTGTATTCTTGTTGTGCCACATCAAGTATTTCCTTATCTGCATAGGTCTTGTTACGATTAGCATCCATCAGCTCATTTACCATCTGTTGCGTAATCATAGTATTCTGCGGAAGGTCGCGAATAATCTCATTCTTTACGCTAAGTATTGACTGGCCACCTACGCCAACATACACTTGCGAGATTTCTCTCTCTAGAGAACCCTTCAGTTTGTTTACGATATTGGAAACGCTCTGTACGGTCTTTTCGATGTTATAAACTATACCCTTTCGGATATTCAACGATGAGTCTTCACTGGCTATTGCGGAAACTGTGATGCTTCCGTCAATATTCTTTCGTCCGGCTATTCCCCTTATTTTGGACGAGCCTAACTCTATTGCTACTACAAAGTCCTTTACTGGCATATCTATTACATTTATCTTAGTTTCTATTCTCTTTACTATCTCTTTTTGTCTGTGCGGAGGTTTTATTGTTGTCAACCTTTTGTTCTGCCTGTTGAGGTTCGTCTTTTTTCTTCTCATCTTCTTTTACGGCAGGTGCTGGAGGTAGACTAACGGGCTTCACATCATTATTTGCACCGCTTCTCTTGCATATTATCTGATTGTCGAATTCCAAGTTTATATAAGGATATTTATTCCACCCTACTTGGCTCAAACCATATTTATAGAATTTTTCAAGCCTTGTTAGTTTTCGCGTAACAAAGTCCTCAATCAGCGCTCTACGCTTTGTTACATTCTTTGTGAGTGGCAGCATGCCAAGGTAAACGATATGGTCTCCAACACGTGGAACTATCTCTATTCCTAAATCCGGCAATACATTAATCTGCTCTATTAGGTTTTTCCACAAGTCGTTAGCCATTATAACATCTGCCATTGGTGCAATATAGTTCTTGGCATACCACTTGTTGATGTTTCCTGTAGCTATTATAAGGTCTGACGTGTATTTGGAATTTGGCATTATACCACCTTGATCGTCAAGATAATAGTCGTCTCCCTTCTGGCTTTTTATCCTTATTATAGGCAGTCGCTGGGTAATTGTTATGCAAACATGGTTATTCTGAGTCTTATAACACTCCGCTGTACTAACGAAAGGACTCTGTATTAACAAGTCTTCAATCAGCCTTGGTTTTACGTTTGCCATCTTTGCGTTTAGCGGATACATGCGGTTTTTCTCAAGAATCTTCTTAACTTCCGCTGCGCTCAAGAACCCATTTGAGTTTTCATCTGCTATCTGGATATTCACTTCAGAGCACACCTTCATCGACTCATCCGGCTTGTTGAATGAGAGCATTGCTACAAAGACATACATACAAAGTATGATATCGAGCAATACAAGTATAGATTTCTTATATATCGGGCGCATCTGATTGTTCTTTATTTTCTATTCTCAAGTATCTTTTCTATCTGAGGAACATAATTGTCAAGGTCGCCGGCACCAAGAACAACAAGTACTTCAAAGTCATGATTCCTTACATAATCGAGCACATCCTCCTTATGTATCATCTCCTTTTCAACGTTGTCAGCAAGATTATCATATATAAGTTTTGATGTTACACCGAGTATTGGCAATTCTCTTGCAGGATAGATATCGCATAGCACAATACGGTCAAGAAGACTCAAACTGTCTGCAAAATCCTTGTAGAAATCTCTTGTACGAGTATAGAGATGCGGTTGGAAAATGGCAGTAATCTTCTTGTCTTTATACAATTCACGTATACTCTTTGCACTTTGATAGATTTCTTTTGGATGATGGGCATAGTCGCTCATGAACACAAGCTTATCTGTCTTTATCTTGAAGTCAAACCTGCGGTCTACTCCATGATATGTACTTATACCATATCTTAGTTCTTCTGCAGTACATCCATTAAGCTGCGCCATCGCCATTGCCGCAACACCATTCTCTATATTAATAGGTACAGGCTGACCAAGCTGCACATTCTTTACACATTCTATAGGAGAAATGAAATCGAATGTTATTTCTCCATTTTCTATTTTTATATTCTCAGCATGGAAATCGCCAGAGTCGAGAGCATAGTCGTATACTCTTACGCCCTCTTGAACATCAGCCTTCATTTCCAAATCTTTATGAATAATGAGTGCTCCCCCCTGCTGTATAAGCGTAGTATAATGGCGAAAGCTCTCAAGATATGCCTCCTTCGTACCATATATATCAAGATGATCAGGGTCGGTAGAAGTAATTACACTCATCCATGGGCGTAGCCAATGGAAGCTGCGATCAAACTCGTCAGCCTCTATAACAACATAGTCGCTCTTCTCGCTAAGGATATAATTCGTACCGTAGTTCTTCGAGATGCCTCCAAGGAAAGCGTTGCAATCGAGAGAACTCTGGTGCATGATATGTGCGCACATCGTAGATGTAGTTGTCTTACCATGTGTTCCTGCAACACACAAGCCTTTGTGAGTGCGAGTCAACATACCAAGTACTTGTGCTCTTTTCTCTACATCAAAGCCATTTTCACGGAAATATACAAGTTCTTTGTGCTCCTGAGGTATAGCTGGAGTATATATCACGAGTGTAGACTCCGTATTTTTACATGCATGAGGTATCTCGTCTACATTCTCTTCATAATGTATCAACATCCCCTCTTTCTCTAGTTGAGCTGTTAGGGTAGAGGGAGTCTTGTCATAGCCTGCTACTACAAGTCCGCAGTGTATGAAGTATCTGGCAATAGCACTCATTCCTATACCGCCAGCACCTATAAAATATACTGATTTTATGTCTTTTAGTTCCATTATATTACATTATTTATTCTCTGCAAGTTTCAGTACTTCATCCGCTATTATATCAGCCGAATGAGGCAACGCCATACTTATCACGTTTTCAGATAAGGTATTCAGTTTTGTATCATCCTTAACCGTATCTAGAGCCAACTGTATCACCTTCTCCCTTGCCTCTGCATCTTTTACCATCAAGGCTGCATTTCTGTTTACAAGAGCCATGGCATTCTTCGTCTGATGGTCTTCTGCCACATTTGGCGAAGGTACAAGTATAACAGGCTTACCTATAAGACAAAACTCGGAGATACTGCTTGCACCAGCACGACTTATTACCAAATCAGCCGCCTTATATGCAGCTCCCATATCAGAAATAAAGTCAAGGACTTTCAGCATCGGCATCTCCTTACGATATTTAAGTTTCTCCATTATAGAGGCGTTATAATATTTACCAGTCTGCCATATAAACTGTACACCAGAATTCTCTATCTGGTCAAGATGCGTCATTACGCTCTCATTGACGGTACGTGCACCGAGGCTTCCTCCTACAATAAGTATTGTCTTCTTTGAAGGGTCAAGGTCAAAAGACTTAACCGCATCCTCACGACTGATATCCGTATTCAGAATATTTTGTCTCACAGGATTTCCCGTCATCATGATCTTACTAGAAGGGAAGAATCGTTCCATACCTTCGTATGCCACACATATCTTGTCAACCTTGGCAGAAAGCATCTTGTTTGTCTTTCCAGCATAGGAATTCTGTTCTTGAATAAGGCTTGGCACTCCCAAAGCATGTGCTGCATCGAGTGTCGCACCACTGGCATATCCTCCAACACCTACGGCTGCCATTGGTCTAAAATCCCTTATTATCTTCTTTGCCATTCGCTTACTCTTGAGATAATCAATAAGTACACCAATATTTTTAAGAGACCATAACGGGCGGATAAGTCCCCTAACAGGTAGCCCTTTTATCTCATATCCTGCAGCTGGAACACGCTGCATTTCCATTCTACCCAATGCCCCAACAAACAAAATCTTTGCTTCTGGTCTCTTTTCTTTGATGGCATTCGCTATCGATACAGCAGGGAAAATATGTCCTCCTGTTCCGCCACCACTTATTATTATTCTCAGTTCTGAATTCATAGCTCTGAATTTAAATTCTTTATAATCTCTATGCTGTCTCTGCAACAGTCTGTTTCTTCTTGTCTGCTAAAATACTATCTTTTCTCTTCGCAGAATAGCTTACGCTCAATATTACTCCGATATACACACAATTCATTATCGAAGAAGTTCCGCCCTTACTTATCAATGGTAGAGGTTGTCCTGTAACAGGTGCAAGACCTACTGCTACCATCATATTAAACATAGCCTGTGTTACCAACAACAAAGCCATTCCCATGATAAGTAGCGCAGGGAAAGTATTGACGCACTTGCTTGCTATTGATGCAGTTCTGAATAACAATATAATATACAGCAAACATACAATAGCCGCTCCCTCTACTCCCATTTCTTCTATTATTATAGAATAGATAAAATCTGAAAATGCCTGCGGCAGATAATCGCGTGCGGTTGAGTTGCCTGGACCTTTACCAACCATATTGGAGGACGCTATGGCTATATTTGAATATCCAACCTGTGCTTTCGTATTCAAATCGAACTCTTCGGGTGGTACGGGCTCATTATTGAAGAACTCGTTTATACGCCCTTTCCAAGTGTCCATACGGTGTAGCACCTTTCCAAAGACGGACTTTTCTTCTTTCTTTTCAGGTTCAGCCTGAGCATTATCAACCTTTTCCGTCATGGCGAGCTTAGGGTTGTCTTTCTCTAACGCCTTCTGATCAGTACCGAAAAGCATAATGGCAGATATACCCAACAAACCTGCTATCAAGATGCAACCTACCAAATTTCCAATAAGTCGCTTGGGCACTCTTCCTATCCACATCATCAAGATTACTACAAATCCAAGTAGGAAAGCTGTTGAAAGGTTTTCCGTAACGATAAAAGCAAGGAACACTCCACTAACGATAAGTATCCATTTGAATGCCCTTTTCTCAGCTCCGTGTTCCGTCTGCATAGCACTCAGTATCTGTGCCACCGCCAATACTACGGAGCCTTTTGCCAACTCTGAAGGCTGAAACTGTATTACGCCTAGATTTATCCATCTTGCTGCTCCATTGGTAGCATGTCCAATAAAAAGGCATATCAGCAATGATAAAAATGATACTAAGAGAGCGAACGGGGTAACAAGTTTAAAATACTTGCACTTGATATTCATCGTTGCAATCATAAATATAACCCCGACGCCAAGCAATAAAGTATGCTTTATTACAGGTCCCCAATAGTTGCTTGATTTATATGTCAAGTTACTTGAAGCGCTAAACACCTCAATTATACTTATCAGGCATAGTGCAAAGAACACTGCCCAGATTATTCCGTCCCCTTTAAGTCTACTTGTAGTTACCGATTTTTCAGCCATTTAGCTGCACCTCCATTATTTTCTACATATTTCTAACTAATGTCTTGAACTGTTCACCTCTATCTTCCATATTCTTAAACAAATCGAAACTTGCACAACATGGGCTTAGCAATACCGTGTATCCAGGCTTTGCCATCTTGGCACAAGCCTCCACACAATCCTTCATGCTATGGGTGTCTGCAACAGGGATCCCCATACCATCAAAGAAATCATGAAGTTTCTTGTTGTCTGCGCCAAGATACACTATTCCAACACATTTCTTCTGTACGAGTTCCTTTATTTCATTATAGTCATTTCCTTTATCTTTTCCACCGAGAATAAGTATTGTCGGAGTTTTCATACTTTCCAGAGCATACCAACAAGCATCCACATTCGTTGCCTTTGAGTCGTTTACATATAGTATTCCACCCACGGTAGCCACCTTTTCTAGACGATGTTCTACGCCAGGAAAATCACACAGACTTTTTCTTATATTCTCTTTCTTTATACCTGCAATGTTTGAGGCAATACCTGCTGCAAGCGAGTTATAGATATTATGTTTACCCGTAAGGCTCAAGTCTTCTTGTTCCATATTAAAAGGAGTAGGATACTCTATCTTGTATTGACCTTCTTCGATATATCCTATTGAGCCTTTTTCTTTTAGTTCAGAGAACGGACATTTCACTGCCTTTATCTCATATTTATCCAGTTCTTTCTTTATTACTGGGTCATCGTTCCAGTATATGAATGAGTCGTCGCTTGTTTGGTTCTGAACGATACGCATCTTTGCATCCACATAGTTTTGCATACAGTAGTCGTAGCGGTCAAGATGGTCTGGAGTGATATTCAGCAATATGGCGATGTTAGCACGAAAGTCATACATATTGTCAAGTTGGAAAGAACTTAGCTCTATGATATAATAATCATGCGGTGTCTCTGCCACTTGCAGGGCAAGACTCTTACCTATATTGCCAGCTAGTCCAACGTCATATCCTGCATTTTTGAAGATATGATAAATGAGCGAGGTGGTGGTTGTCTTGCCATTACTGCCTGTTATACACACCATCTTCGAATTGGTATAGCGACCAGCAAATTCTATCTCGCTTATTATATGTATATTCTTTTCTATACATTTTTTCACCATCGGAGCCTCCTTTGGTATGCCCGGACTTTTTATTATCTCATCTGCATTAAGGATTTTTTCCTCTGTATGATGTCCCTCTTCCCACTCTATACCATGGTCATCAAGCATCTTTTTGTATTTATCTTTGATAGATGACATATCAGAGACGAATACATCAAAACCTTCTTTCTTTGCGAGCACGGCAGCTCCTGCACCGCTCTCTGCAGCTCCAAGTATTACTATTCTTTTCATTATACTCTTATTCTTTCCCCATTTTTATCTTATCTTGAGCGTTATGATAGCAAGTGCTGCAAGAATTATAGTTACAATCCAAAACCTTATGGTTATCTTTGACTCATGTATCGCAGTATGCGGTTTCTTAAAAAGATATTTTATATTCGGATCAAGCTGGTCGTCTGTTGTGCGGAATGTATCGTGAAGCGGAGCACGCTTTATCAAACGTTGCTTTACCCCATGACGTGTACCCCACTTTGCATAATACACCTGAAAGATAACGCTGAGACTTTCAACAAAGAATATACCACAAAGTATTGGCAACATCAGCTCCTTGTGAATAATCACGGCGCATACTCCTATTATTCCACCTATCGTTAACGAACCCGTATCACCCATAAACACCTGAGCAGGATATGAGTTATACCAAAGGAAACCAACAAGCGCACCGATAAAGGCACAGAGGAACACCACCAGTTCCTGCGAACCTGGGATATACATTATATTAAGGTATGCAGCATATTCTATATGACTGCTGACATAAGCAAATATACCAAGTGCCACTCCTATAATAGCTGAGTTTCCTGCACACATACCATCCATGCCGTCATTAAGATTTGCTCCATTAGAAACTGCCGTTACTACGAATATCGTCATGATTACAAATAGGATCCATCCAGCAGCAGTTTTGTACTTACCACAAAACGACATAATATCTGCATAATCCATATTATGACCCTTCACGAATGGTATTGTTGTCTTCAACGACTTCACCGATTCGGCACGATGCTTCACAACAATTTCCGTTCCTTTCTGCTTCTCTATTGCAAGATTCTCGTTAATCTTTGCGTCAGGACTTAGCCAAAGTACGAGTCCCACGATAAGACCTATACTTATCTGCCCTACAATCTTGAACTTTCCAGGTAGTCCTTCTTTGTTATGACGAAATATTTTTATGTAGTCGTCAAGTCCACCAAGAAATCCCAGCCATATAGTAGTTATAATCATCAATATGAGGTAGATATTCCTCATACGTCCGAGCAACAATACCGGCAACAGTATTGATACGATAATTATAATTCCTCCCATTGACGGAACTCCTATCTTCTTTACGCCAAATGGGTCAATCTTTACATCGCGCTGTGTCTCTGTTATCTGTTTACTCTTTAGGTATTTTATGAATTTCTCACCGAACCATGCCGAGATTACCAACGACAGAATCAGTGCAAGCAAAGCACGAAACGAGATGTATCCCCACATGTGAGTGCCAGGAATACCAAACTGCTCAAGGAATCTGAATAGATAGTATAGCATATACGTTTATGAAAAATCTAATTATAATGTCATTATCTCTCTCAACACCTCCTTGTCATCAAAGTGGTGCTTTACACCTTTTACCTCTTGATAATCCTCGTGTCCTTTTCCTGCCACAAGAATTACATCGCCTTTCTGCGCCATCATACAAGCTGTGCGTATAGCTTCCTTTCGGTCAACGATACTTACCACCTTCTTCATCTGCTGGGCATCGAGTCCTGCAAGCATATCGTTTATGATGTCTTGTGGTTCTTCAAAACGAGGATTGTCGCTAGTTATTATAACTTTGTCGCTTTGTTTTACAGCTTCTTGCGCCATTAGCGGACGCTTTCCCTTATCGCGGTTACCTCCTGCGCCGCATACTGTTATAACGTGACCTTTCCCATCAAGCACCTCATGTATAGCTTTCAACACGTTCTCAAGGGCATCTGGTGTATGGGCATAATCTACTATCGCCGTATATCCGTCTGGCGACTGTATAGGGTCAAGTCTGCCGTTCACGCTCTTCAGCGTACTCATTACGAGCAACACGTTATCTGGTTTTTCTCCGAGCATTACTGCTGCGCCATATACAGCAAGTAGGTTGCTGACATTGAACTTACCGATGAACTGCACTCCAACTTCCTTTCCATCTATCTCCAGATACATTCCTCCAAAATGACATTCCAGTATTTTGGCCTTGAAGTCGGCTGCTGCACGTGTAGAATATGTCTTTACTTTAGCCTTTGTGTTCTGTACCATCACCATTCCATTCTTATCATCTGCATTTGTAATAGCAAATGCTGTCTTCGGCAATTCATCGAAGAATGCTTTCTTGGCATTACGGTAATTCTCAAATGTCTTATGATAATCGAGGTGGTCACGTGTAAGGTTTGTAAAGATACCACCTGCAAAATCCAGTCCACCAATTCTCTTTTGGGCTATTGCATGAGAACTGCACTCCATAAAAGCATATTGGCAGCCAGCCTCAACCATCTTACTAAGAAGCATGTTCAGCTCTATAGGGTCTGGCGTAGTATGGTCTGCAGGTATTGCTTCATCTTCGATATAGTTGCATACTGTTGAGAGTAATCCGCACTTATAGCCAAGTTTACGGAACATATTATATAATAAGGTGGCAATAGTTGTCTTGCCGTTTGTTCCCGTAACGCCTACAAGCTTCAGTTTCTTCGACGGATTACCATAGAAAAGTGTTGCCACACGTCCCACAGCTTCTTCTGTAGACTCCACCTGTACGTATGTTACTCCTTCTTTCTTCTCCTCTGGCATCTTCTCACAAAGTATTGCCTTTGCACCAAGTTCTATTGCTTTTGGAATAAACTTATGTCCGTCGACTTGTGTTCCGCACATTGCCACGAACATATGTCCGTCCTCTATACGGCGAGAATCTATGTTCACACCTGTTATATCTATGTCCAACGAGCCTTCAATGGCAAGTGGTTTTATTGTTCCAAGTAATTCTTTCAATATCATAACTACAAATTTTATGTTTCACCTTATTATATATATAAGAGCATAGAGATTTGTTTTATCTCATATGCAACACACATTTCTGTCCTTTACGTATTCTACTGCCTGCGGCAACAGACTGCTCATGCACCTTACCTCTACCGCTAACAATGACACGTAATCCTTGCGATTCAAGAAGATATACAGCGTCTCTTGCCCCCATCCCAGTAACATCAGGCATTATACCTTTTGCTATGGTTGGTACCTTTCTTATCGTCAATCTGTTTCCTTGTCTTTCTGCCTTGCCCCATATAGGGTTGCCGTCGGCATAAGTACCACTCCAGCCATCGTTTGCCTTCACCCCGAGGTGTGCAAGCACATAATCTGCAGCAAGCATATTACCAGTCTTAACGCTTGGCACTAACACAGACAAGGAGTCTTTGGCATCCGAAGCAAGCAATTTCAGGCTCTGTGCCATGATACCTTCTGATATCTGCCTAAACACAGGACCACTCTGCAAACCTCCTGAAGCAGGGGCACCTGGCTTTTGTATACATACTATACAACTGTATCTTGGTGCATCTGCAGGGAAATATCCAGCGAAACTGACGAGATAATGCATCATTCCATTTTTATATCCGCCTTTTCCCTTTGATATCTGCGCAGTTCCCGTCTTTCCAGCCGACTTGAAAGATGGAGATTTTGCACGCTTTCCCAGTCCGTAGTCTACTACATGGTGCAATATTGCTTGCATCTCTTTCAGAGCTTTGTCGCTACATATCTTTTCTCTGAGCACCCTCGTAGGGAACTCCTTTTGTATCTCGCCGTCCTTCATCACACACTTCACAAATCTCGGAGCTACCATCTTGCCATTATTTGCAATGGCATTGTAGAATGTAAGTGTATAAATTGGTGGTATCTGGGTTTCATATCCTATACTCATCCACGGCAATGTCGTGCCGTACCAATTAGTATATTGTCCACGACTATTCTTCTTCGGCTCTCTTATCTGTGCTTTTGCTGCGCCTTTAAATGGTAGTCCGAGATCTATGCCCATACCGATACGCTTGAGTCCCTGTATGAACTTTTCGGGATTTTTGCCATAGAAGCGGTCGATTATCCTACTTACACCGATGTTGGAACTTACCTCCAAACATTTTGGCAAAGATATTGTTTGGTATCCGCCTCGTGCCCAGTTATGGTCTTTCATCTTGGCACCATACATCTCCCACACTCCCGAACCGGTGTCTACATGATATGTTGTATCTACCACTCCGTCATCAAGTGCCACGAGCAATGATGCAGGTTTAAACACAGAACCTGGCTCAAGCAGATCCGAAACGGCATTGTTTTTCAGTTCGTAATAGTTACCATCAGCAGCTTTCGACATATTGACCATTGCCTTTATGTCTCCAGTACTTACCTCCATAACAATAGCAACACCAACATCGCCGTTTATCTCTTTCAACTTTTCCACTAGTGCTCGCTCCGACAAATCTTGCATCCCTACGTCTATCGTCGTTACAATATCCGAGCCATTAATTGGTTCTTCTTCCACTTGTGCGATATTCTTATTCAGAACCTTATGTATGCTTTTTACACCCGGTGTGCCCCTGAGATAGGAATCAAACCATTGCTCAAGTCCGTTCTTTGGTTGTCCGTTCCATGTTACGAGGTCGCCTATTGTTCTTGACGCAAGTGAACCGAAAGGTTTCTTTCTTGTGGAGTACATGGTGTAGTTAAAGCCTCCTCTGTATGCAGGCTGGTTAAACACGGGTAGCTGCTTTACTGCCGTAAACTCATCAAAGGTTACTCTTCCTTTTACGATAGCCCAGCTCTTGCTCTTCTTGTCATAACCTTTCTGCAGGTGTTCCCTTATAGACTCTACGCTGCGCTGGGGGAATATACGGTGAAGTCCCTCACATATCTTGTCAAAATCAGCATGCCACATGGTATCGCGAAACTCCTGACACACGCTGAAATCTATCTTCACCTCATATTCTGGTAGGTTTCCCGATAGCAATCTGCCGTCGCAACTTAGGATATTTCCTCTTTCGGGCAATATAGGTCTATTCTTCACCTTCTTCTGAGCCGCCACTTTCATCCAATAGTCGTGCTTCACGGTGCCTATATATACCACCCTGCCGACTATCAGCATACCAAGGAGTACTGCCGCATAGGCAACTATGCGGTAGCGCGGTATGATTTTTTTTCTGTCAAAAGAGCCACTCATTGTTCTGGTACATTAATTATATAAGGTGGCTGTGAAGGTATGTGCAACACACTGTCCTTGTTTTGTCTCAGCATCTCCAACACATTGCTCTCCCGACTTACTTCCGTCAGGTCGCTTGTGCTTGACATAGCCTTAAACTTTGCCTCCTCAAGTTCCTTGTTAAGTTTTGCTATCTCTATTCGCTGCTTGTCGCAACTGTATCTATTTGATATATATATTATGGTGAAACCCACCACTAACAATATAAGCCATATCTGCTGACGCACGATTTTAGCTGTCAAGAATTCGCCTCCAAGTATCTTTGTCAGCTTGAAATCGCCAGCAAGCGGACGCTCATCCTCACGTGCCTGCTCTTCAACAAGCCTTTTCAGTTCTTGTCGTGCTTCCGAATCCTGTTCCGAAGTCTTAGAGCCAGCGTTTACTTCGCCTTCATTTGGCAATATGTTTACGTCCACTTGTCCTTCGTCTATTACGGCATCATTATTATTTTCTATATTTTCTTTCATCTCTTTTCTGCTATTCTTAGTTTTGCGCTCCTACTTCGCGGGTTGGTTTCCTGTTCTTCTGTCGTAGGCACTATCACCTTATTATTGACGAGCCGGAATGGAGTTTCTATTCTTCCGAAGAAGTCTTTCTCCATCTTTCCTTCAACATTGCCCGTCTTCATAACATTCTTCACCATCCTATCTTCCAGACTATGATATGTTATAACCGAAAGCCTACCGCCTGGTTTGAGTAGCTCTGTCGCAGCAAGAAGCATTTCGCGAAGTGCGGTCATCTCGTGGTTTACCTCTATCCGCAATGCTTGAAAGAGCTTTGCCATTTCCTTCTTTCCCCTTTCTTTCGGGAACAATGGCTCTACTACATCCATCAAATCCTGCGTCGTAAGGATTGGCTTTTGTGTTCTCGCCTTAACAATAACCGAAGCAAGTCGCCTAGAGTTCTTCAGTTCGCCATACAGATAGAACATATCCGCTAGTTCTTCTTCCTCTCTCTTGTTAAGCAAATCTGCCGCCGTATCACCGCCTCTCTTATTCATTCTCATATCGAGCGGAGCGTCAAAGCGGAAGGAGAAGCCTCTCGTCTCGTCATCAAAATGATGGCTCGACACACCAAGGTCGGCAAGAAGCCCGTCTATTCCCTCAACTCCATAATACCTCATCCAGTTCTTCAGATAGCGAAAATTACTCCTAACAAAAGTAAAATTGTCTTGTGGCTCCACATTTCTTTCCGCATCAGCATCCTGATCAAAACTGTAAAGGTGTGCATCTCTATCAAGGCAAGACATTATTTCACGACTATGACCTCCGCCACCGAAGGTAACATCTACATATATGCCGCGGGGCTTTATATCAAGTCCACCAACGCTCTCCTTGAGTAACACAGGTACATGATATGTATCTATAATCGTAGTCATGTATTTTCTTCTTGATTCATAATTTGTTCTAATGCCGCACCAAATTCCTCTGGCTCCATAAACGGCTTATCTACACTCTCTTCACTCCATATCTCTATAGAATCACCCATACCGATAAATCTGACACCCTGTGCTATGCTTGTCATCTGCACATATCGTTTGGGTATCAAAAACCTACCATTGCCGTCAAGAACCACCACTTCCACATCCGACACATATTGACGAAATATCCGCTGATGGTCCTTATTCCACCTGTTAAGCTTTGCTCTTAACTCATCCATTTGGGCATTCCATACGCTCTCAGGATATAGAACAAGGCACGACTGAAATACGTCTTTTCGCAACACAAGTCGTTCTTCTCCACCAGATTGTAATATCTTGCGGAATATCGACGGAAGGAACACTCGTCCTTTTACGTCTACCCTTGCCTCTATATTGCCTAAAAAACGCATACGTACATCTATAATAAATATTCGGCTTCAAAGTTACATAAAATTCCCCACACCGCACCACTTTTCCCCACAAAAGTTATAAAAAACTTGTTTTTGTATATATTTCGACCACCACAAAGAATATCTATCAATCAAAACAAGTGGGTATTTCTGTCTCCCCAAGATATACTTTACAACACCTCAGGATACACTTTACAACACATTAAGATACACTTTGTTACACATGGGGATATACATCATGACGCATTAGGGCATACTTCATGACATACAGACAATATAAAAACACTTTTGAGATAATAGCCAAAAGCTTCTACAACTTACTTGTTTCCCCTACACTCTAAACATTTCTCTCAGCACTGGCAATGACTTCATGTCAGCAAAGCCAGGGACATGACGCTTATAATAATCCAATATCACATCCAGGCAACGGTTTCGCTCAACATGAGAAAACCTAAAAAGATGCATATTATTATAATTCATCCGCATCAGCAGATACATCATTCTTGACTCCTCCGCACTAAGAAACTCACGACGATTGGCTGCATACCGAACAAAACATCCATTATCCATGTCAAAGAAACTACCATCTGCATACTCATCTAAGTTAGGGTAAACACCCAAAAAGCGAGTAATACGTATCATAAAAACAAGATGAAAATTAGAAAAGCCCATAGAAACTCCATCAAGCCACATCAAGCTGTTATAGACATAGTCATATAGTAGCCCCGTATCTTGTCCAGTACGAGTTATATTAGAAACAAACTCCGAAAGAAACATTGACAAGGCTACCTTGGAAGGATTAAACGGAATAGAAGCATAAGCTCTATGTATAGCAACATCTTTCACTACAGGTAATTTGTTCGCAGAAGTATTGTCAAGCACAAGGTCTAATATTGTTAGAGGCTGGAAAAACTGACGACACCCCTTGCGAGCTTTAGCCGAACCAACGCTCACAACACAACTTAGCCTACCCTCTTCACGAGAGATAACATCAACCATCATCTTCGAATCGTTAAACATGAAGGCACGTAGAACTATCGCAGTAATATTTATCATCAGCGCAAAAGTATTAAAAAAGCACATACAATACACATAAAACGCACAAAAACAAGAAGAAAAAATCGTTTTTTCTATATTTTCTTCTTAAAATATTTGCACATTCCGTTTAATTGCCGTAACTTTGCACCGCAAAATCCGAAGCATGGTCCCTTCGTCTATCGGTTAGGACGAGAGATTTTCATTCTCTAAAGAGGAGTTCGACTCTCCTAGGGACTACAATAAAAATAAAAAGAAAACAACAAGATGGCAAATCACAAATCATCAATTAAGAGAATCCGTCAGGACAAAAAAAAGAATTTGCACAACAGATATTATGCAAAGACTATGCGTAATGCAGTACGTAAGCTGCGCGCAATGACAGACAAAGAAGAGGCTGTTAAGCTGTATCCAAGCGTACAGAAGATATTGGACAAGTTGGCAAAGACCAACCTTATCCACAAAAACAAGGCTGCAAACATCAAGTCAAGCCTTGCTCAGCACATTAACAGTTTGGCATAATTATCTATTGCCGTTAGTGTAACGAATACAAAAGTGTCGTGATCAATCTTATGATTACGACACTTTTGCTTTTCTACCCCGCCCTCCATTCACAAAGATCATTATAAAGTATCGGATTTCTCCAGTTGGTTACACCAACCCATCATTATCATTACCTAAAAGAATAATAAACCAACAGGGTTAGCACAATAATTTTTTGTTTTCAGATACCTAACATTAGGTTTTTAAAAAAAAGTTTCCATAAGTCAATAATATTGACTATCTTTGCCCCTTGAAAATACAAAATCGAACAATGTCAGAAAATCAAATAAACGAAAATAACTATTCTGCCAGCAACATTCAGGTGCTGGAAGGACTTGAAGCCGTGCGCAAACGTCCGGCAATGTATATCGGCGACATAAGTGAGAAGGGACTTCATCACTTGGTAAACGAAACCGTAGACAACTCTATCGACGAGGCAATGGCTGGGTATTGTACCCATATCGAAGTTACCATCAACGAAGACGGCTCAATTACAGTACAAGACAATGGTCGTGGTATCCCAGTCGACGAGCACAAGAAACTACACAAGTCCGCATTGGAAGTTGTTATGACGGTCCTACACGCAGGAGGAAAATTCGACAAAGGCTCATACAAAGTAAGCGGCGGACTCCATGGTGTAGGTGTTAGTTGTGTTAATGCGCTGTCAACAAAAATGAAGTCGCAGGTTTTCCGCAATGGGAAAATCTATCAGCAGGAATACGAAAAGGGTAAACCATTATACCCAGTAAAGATTGTTGGAGACACAGATTTGCAAGGTACACGCCAGCAATTCTGGCCAGACCCAACGATATTTACGACAACTACATACAAATATGACATCATTGCCAAGCGAATGAGAGAGCTGGCATATCTAAATGCAGGAATAACAATCACCCTCACGGATATGCGTCCTGACGAGGAAGGCAAGACGAAACAAGAGGTGTTCCATGCAAAAGAAGGATTAAAAGAATTCGTTCGCTACGTAGATCGCCACCGCACACACCTATTCGACGATGTGATATACCTTAAGACCGAAAAGCAAGGTATCCCTATCGAAGTGGCTATAATGTATAACACCGACTACAGCGAGAATATCCATTCCTACGTCAACAACATCAACACCATTGAGGGAGGAACCCACCTCGTAGGTTTCAGAATGGCACTAACACGTACTCTAAAGAAGTACGCCGACAACGACCCAGTTATCTCTAAGCAGATAGAAAAAGCAAAAATCGAAATTGCAGGAGAGGACTTCCGCGAAGGACTTACAGCCGTAATCTCTATAAAAGTAGCAGAACCACAGTTTGAAGGACAGACAAAGACAAAGCTCGGAAACAACGAAGTTACGGGAGCTGTACAACAAGCCGTGTCTGAAGCCTTGACATACTATTTGGAAGAACACCCGAAAGAGGCAAAGCAAGTATGCGAAAAGGTTATCCTCGCCGCAACAGCACGCATCGCAGCACGCAAAGCAAGAGAAAGCGTTCAGCGTAAAAACCCAATGACAGGAGGAGGTCTTCCAGGAAAACTCGCCGACTGCTCTAACCGAGACCCTAAGGAATGCGAGATATTCCTCGTCGAGGGAGACTCTGCAGGTGGTTCCGCAAAACAGGGACGCGACCGTTACACGCAGGCTATCTTACCACTAAGAGGTAAAATCCTTAATGTAGAGAAAGTGATGTGGCACAAAGTATTCGAGAGCGAGTCCGTAATGAACATTATACAGAGTATCGGAGTACGCTTCGGAGTAGATGGTGAAGACGACAAAGAAGCAAACACAGACAAGTTGCGATACGACAAGATTATCATTATGACCGATGCCGACGTCGATGGTTCACACATCGACACCCTCATAATGACGCTCTTCTATCGATTTATGCCAAAGATAATCCAAGAAGGACATCTGTATATTGCCACCCCACCTCTCTACTTATGCACATATAAGAATAAGGTAAAGGAATATTGCTATACAGAACAGCAGCGTCAGGCGTTCCTTGACAAATACGGAAACGGCGAAGATGACGACAAGAACATACACACACAGAGATACAAAGGTCTTGGAGAGATGAACCCAGAGCAACTTTGGGACACTACAATGAACCCAGAGACCCGACTCCTGAAGCAAGTAAACATTGACAATGCTGCAGAAGCTGATGAGATTTTCTCTATGCTTA
This sequence comes from Oscillospiraceae bacterium, assembly GCA_963654095.1. Lineage (GTDB taxonomy): Bacteria > Bacteroidota > Bacteroidia > Bacteroidales > Bacteroidaceae > Prevotella. The sequence continues at coordinate 6,079 of CAVKAH010000003.1, read as the reverse complement.
TGGGTGATGACGTTGAACCTCGCAGACAATTTATCGAGGAGAATGCAACTTATGCAAATATCGACGCATAACAACAACCAATAAAAGAATATACAACCAAGGAAGGGCGCAAGGCAACAACAAAGTCTTGCGTCCTTTTTATTTTACGCTTCATCAAGCACCAAAAGAGTAAAAACACGTTCTTACAACTTACCTTGATATTTCTTTGAATATTAGACAAGCAGATTTTAAAGGCACATAAATTATTACAACAGTACGAAAAAGCACAAGAAAAGCTGCTCAACAACACAATTTAATGCAAAACATTATACATTTTAATATAAAACTTTGCATACTTTAATGATAATTACTAACTTTGCAGCGTTCAGTGGAATGGGGAGCCCCGATGGAGCTCCTCATTTTATTTTAAAATCCCCCTAACTGAAGGGTATATATTTAAGCAACGATTGTACCAGAAGAAGGAGGAGCGACACATTATTTTTTATATATGATAGACAAAAACGTAGTTGAAAAACTGGTTAATCAGTGGCTTGAAGACAAAGATTATTTCCTTGTTGACATTGAGATTAGCCGCGACAACAGAATTGTAGTTGAAATCGACCATGCCGACGGAGTATGGATAGAAGATTGCGTACAGCTTAGCCGCTTTATTGAAGAGAACCTCAGCAGAGATGATGAAGACTACGAACTTGAGGTCGGTAGCGCAGGTCTTGGGCAACCTTTCAAGGTAAAACAGCAGTACATCAATTTCATCGGTAAAGAAGTAGAAGTGCTTGATGCCGAAGGAAAGAAATGGAAAGGTATACTCAAGAGCGTTGACGGAGAGGATTTCACAATAACCATCAAAGAAAAAATAAAGAAAGAAGGTGCTAAGCGCCCCACCCTTGAAGATGTCGACAAGACATTCAACATGAACAACGTAAAATATACAAAATACTATATAAGTTTCAAATAAGCTATGGCAGCAAGAAAAAATGAAGAAGAGACAGTAAGCATGGTCGATACCTTCCGTGAGTTTAAAGAAACGAAGAACATTGACCGTACTACTCTTATGAGTGTGCTGGAAGAAAGTTTCCGCAACGTTATCGCAAAGATTTTCGGAAGCGATGAGAACTTCGACGTTATCGTTAACCCAGACAAAGGCGACTTTGAGATATACCGCAACCGTACTGTCGTTGCAGATGGTATAGAACACGACGAGAACAAAGAGATAACACTTACCGAAGCTCAGAAGATTCAGCCCGACTACGAAATAGGCGAAGACGTGAGCGAAAAGGTTGATTTCAGTAAGTTTGGAAGACGTGCAATATTGAATCTGCGCCAGACATTGGCATCGAAAGTGTTGGAATTGGAGCACGATAGCCTCTACAACAAATACAAAGACCGCGTAGGACAAATCATCAGCGCAGAAGTTTACCAAGTGTGGAAACGTGAAGTGCTACTCGTTGACGATGAGAACAACGAGCTTATCCTACCAAAAGGAGAGCAGATTCCACGCGACCAGTACCGCAAGGGTGAAGCCGTAAGAGCCGTCATCCTTCGTGTAGACAATGAGAACAACAATCCAAAGATCATACTTAGTCGCACAAGTCCAATGTTCTTGCAAAGACTTTTGGAGCAAGAAGTGCCAGAGATAAACGACGGATTGATTACCGTACAGCGCATTGCCCGCATGCCAGGAGAAAGAGCAAAGATTGCTGTAGAGAGTTACGACGAGCGCATTGACCCAGTTGGAGCATGTGTCGGAGTAAAAGGAAGCCGTGTTCATGGTATCGTAAGAGAGCTCTGCAACGAGAACATTGACGTTATCAACTACACAGCAAACACCAAACTCTTCATACAGCGTGCGTTAAGCCCAGCAAAGGTGCTCAGCATCAATATCGACGAAGAGAACCATAAAGCAGAAGTTTATCTGAAACCAGAAGAAGTTTCTCTCGCTATCGGTCGCGGTGGTATGAACATCAAGCTCGCCAGTATGCTGACAGAATACACCATAGACGTATTCCGCGAAATAGAAGACGGCGTAGAGGACGAAGACATCTATCTCGATGAGTTCTCTGACGAAATAGACCAGTGGATTATCGACGCAATAAAGGGTATCGGACTTGATACAGCAAAAGCAGTATTGAACGCTCCACGTGAAATGCTTGTAGAGAAAGCCGACCTTGAAGAAGAAACCGTCGACCACGTACTCGAAGTACTGAAGGCTGAGTTCGAATAAAGCAAACAGCATAGTTCGAACAAAAGCTAAAAGCGATGTTCGGACATACAAAAGGAAACAACAATGTCCGGACATTCCGCAGAAAGTAACGTTCGGGAATAAAAATAGAAAAGAAAAAGGGTAAAACATTAAATATGAGCATCAGATTAAACAAAGCAATAAGTGAATTAAATATAGGACTTCAAACGGCAGTTGATTTCCTGAAAAAGAAAAGTGAGCTCGGAGAAGCACCAGAAGATCCCAACTCCAAGCTTACCGATGAGCAGTATAATGCCCTCGTGGAAGCATATAAATCAGACAAAGAAGAACGCTCACAGGCAGAGAAACTGCTCCAGAAAAAGCCTAAGGAGAAGAAGCGTGCCGAGAAGAAAGCAGAACGCACAGATGAACCTCGACAGCAGCAGAAGTTTACTCCATTAGGAAAGATAGACCTCGACAGTATTGGCAAGAAGCCGTCATCACAATCTGTTGCTTCCGCCCCTAAGTCTGAGGAAAAGGCAAAGGTTTCTGCCGTAAACCAGCCCAAAGAAGATAATAAAGCGTCGTTGCAGTCTAAAGCTAATACAGAAACCGAGATTAAAAACCAATCTGCTAAAGGAAGTGAGCCTACACATAAACAGCAAAACAACGAACCAAAAGC
>CAVKAH010000003.1:0-3178 GCA_963654095.1 Oscillospiraceae bacterium | reverse complement strand
AGAGAAAGTTAACGCAGTTTCTGATACGCAGGATATTAAGAAGTCGCAAGACAATAAGCCTGCAGTAGCTGAAAACAAGGACAATGGTCAAGAGCAAACTACTCAGACAGCGAATACCGATAGTCAAGACTCTAAGGTATTCACGCTGAGGAGCGAGAAAAAGCTCACACCTAAAGTCAACGTTCTCGGAAAGATAGACCTCGACTCTATAAACCAGAGCACACGCCCAAAGAAAAAGAGCAAGGAAGAACGCCGTAAAGAACGTGAAGAGAAAGCTCAACAGACCCACACAGGAAACGGAGAGCGCAAGAAGAGACAGCGTATCAACAAAGAGCGTGTGGATATTGCCGCTGCTGCAAAGCAGAACAATGGCAACCAGCAAGGCGGTCAAAAGAATGCAGGCGGAAATAACAAGAAGAAGAATCGCAAGCGTGGCGGACAGAAACCAGCCGAAGTAAGCGAGGAAGATGTAGCACGCCAGGTAAAGGAGACCTTGGCTCGCCTGACAAGCAAAGGACAGAACAAGAAAGGTGCAAAATACCGTAAAGAGAAGCGTGATGCCGTACAGGAACATCTGAAAGAGCAGCGCGCTGAAGAGAAAGCAGAGAGCAAGACACTAAAGCTGACGGAGTTTGTAACCGTAAGCGAACTTGCAAACATGATGAACGTCTCTGTAAATCAAGTAATTGGTACCTGTATGAGCGTAGGTATCATGGTATCTATTAACCAGCGACTTGATGCTGAGACAATCAACCTCGTTGCCGAGGAATTCGGTTTCAAGACTGAATATGTCAGCGCAGAGGTGTCTGAAGCTATCAATGAAGAGCCTGACGATGAGAACGATCTCGAGGAAAGAGCTCCTATCGTAACAGTGATGGGACACGTAGACCATGGTAAGACCTCTTTGCTCGACCACATCCGAAACACTAACGTCATTGCTGGCGAGGCTGGTGGTATTACCCAGCACATTGGTGCATACAACGTTACGCTCCAGAACGGCAGACATATCACATTCCTTGACACTCCTGGACACGAAGCCTTCACCGCCATGCGTGCCCGTGGTGCACAGGTTACGGATATCGCAATTATCATTATCGCTGCCGACGACAGCGTGATGCCAACCACCCGTGAGGCTATCGCCCATGCACAAGCAGCCAACGTGCCTATGGTATTCGCTATCAATAAAATTGATAAGCCGGGAGCTAACCCAGACAAAATCCGTGAAGACTTGGCAAACATGAACCTTCTCGTTGAGGAATGGGGTGGTAAATACCAATGTCAGGAAATAAGTGCGAAGAAAGGACTTGGCGTGGAAGACTTGCTCGAAAAGGTTCTTCTCGAAGCAGATATGCTCGAACTGAAGGCAAATCCTAACCGCAAAGCCACAGGTAGCGTTATCGAATCGTCGCTCGATAAAGGTCGTGGATACGTATCAACAGTACTCGTAAGCAACGGTACACTCCGTGTTGGCGACAACCTTATAGCAGGAACAAGCTACGGACGTATCAAGGCTATGTTCAACGAGCGTAACCAACGCATCGAGGAAGCAAAGCCTTCTGAGCCTGCTACGATACTCGGATTGAACGGTGCTCCTACCGCTGGTGATGCTTTCCACGTATTGGAAACAGAACAAGAGGCACGAGATATTGCCAACAAACGTTTGCAACTACAGCGTGAACAAGGATTACGAACACAGAAGCGTCTGACGCTGAGCGACATCAGCCACCGTATTGCCCTCGGTTCTTTCAAGGAACTCAATATTATCGTTAAGGGAGATACCGATGGTAGTATCGAGGCTCTCAGCGACTCGTTCATCAAGTTGTCTACTGAGAAGATTAAGGTAAACGTCATCTACAAGGCTGTCGGTCAGATTTCAGAGAGCGATGTTACTCTCGCTGATGCATCCGACGCACTAATCGTAGGCTTTCAGGTTCGTCCTTCCACTGCGGCTCGCAAGCTTGCAGACCAAGAGGGCGTTGAAATCAACACCTACTCTATCATCTACGATGCTATCGAGGATGTTAAGTCGGCAATGGAAGGAATGCTCGACAAGGTTGTCAAGGAGGTTGTTACCGGTCAGGTTGAGGTTCGCGAAGTCTACAAGATATCAAAAGTCGGCACCGTTGCTGGAGCCTTTGTTACAGAAGGCAAGGTACACCGCTCCGATAAGGCACGTCTTGTTCGCGATGGTATCGTTGTACACACAGGTGAGATTAACGCCCTCAAACGCTTCAAAGACGATGTCAAGGAAGTCGGTGTAAACTTCGAGTGCGGTATCTCTCTCGTCAACTTCAATGATATTCAAGTGGGCGACGTCATAGAGACATTCACCGAAATTGAGGTTAAGCAGAAGCTATAAGAATAACTGACAATTAGTTAACATACATGGGCTCCAATAGGCAAAAAGCTTGTTGGAGCCTATTTTTATATAAGAAAACCACTTTAACAACACAAAAACATCATTCAGTATTATTACTAAATATGCAAAAGTTAGTTGATAACTTATATTATTTTTTTGTTTTTATCTATCATTCTGTCAGCGAACAATATAAGTGTTTGTATATAAGGAAGTTATATCGTTAAGTGTTTACAATATCTGTCATCTATCTGTCACTAATCTGTCATAAGGGGAGAGACGGATTTTGTCGTTTTTTTGTCATATAAGCCCGTTTCTTTTAATAAAAAGCCCCGACATTTCATGTGATAAAGTATAGGAAAGCGTATCAAAAGGATATAGGTTACAGAACGTTAACTTATGGCAAAAATCGTGTTTAATACTTTGTTTATCAAACATTTACACAAACAGAAGCCTTTACAAGTCGACTGACAGATAATGACAGATATCTTTAAACAAAAGCTTCTGTCAACCATATTTATCCTTTTGATATATAAATGGTTATCGTAACACGATGACAGAATGACAGATTTTTTGAAAAAAATAATATATAGATTGTGGTTCTTTTGAGTTTTTGGGGGACTGTAATAATTGCAAAGCAGACGTAAAAGCCGTTGTTGCTCACCATGATTTATTGCAACAGACTTTATTAAACACTCCATGTTATCAACACAAAATTAGCAACTTTATACATAAAAAGGAAAATAAATGCACATTTTCTCTTTTTTTTATAGGTAAATAAGTATCTTTGTGCGATTTTTTGCGTGTATGTTGATTATATAG
>CAVKAH010000002.1:0-51308 GCA_963654095.1 Oscillospiraceae bacterium | reverse complement strand
TTAAAATCCCTTGGCCAGTAATGGCTGTGCGGGTTCGAGTCCCGCTCGCGGCACGATTAACATCTTGTTGTTAGTATAATCTATCATAGCACATTTAAACCTTTATTTAATATGCAAAAAAATGTAGTCTTATTCCTTTCAGCAGCAGCCCTTATTGCGCTGTCATCATGTTCATCCAAGTTGGGTGCACTGTCTGCTGACAATTTCAATGTTGTACCTAACCCTCTTGAAACAGAGGCTGGTAAGGTGCCAACAACAATCAACGGTAAATTCCCTGAAAAATACATGAAAAAGAAAGCCGTTGTTACAGTTACTCCTGAACTACGCTACGGCGATGGACAGACCGCAAAGGGTCAGAGTGCCACATTCCAAGGTGAGAAAGTGGCTGGCAACGACCAGACTATACAATACAAAGTTGGAGGTAACTATACAATGAAAAGCAACTTCAACTATGTTCCAGAGATGCAGAAGAGCGACCTATACCTCACTTTCGATGCTTATGTAGGCAAGAAAAAGGTTGACGTGCCTGCAGTAAAAGTGGCAACAGGTGTTATCTCAACATCTGAATTATATAAGAAAACTCTTGCTGGCGATGGTGCTTGCATCGCCCCAGACTCATTCCAGAGAGTGAAGACACAGAAGCAAGAGGCACAAATAAAGTTCCTTATCAATCAGGCAAACCTACGCAAGAGCGAGATGAAGAACAACTCTGTAAAGGAATTTGTCTCTATGCTTAAGAAGATTAACGCAGACAAAGAGGGACTTAACATCAAGGATGTAGAAGTGTCAGCATACGCATCTCCTGATGGCGGTGTGAAGTTTAACGACAAATTGGCTAACCAACGCCAGAACGTATCAGAGAAGTATGTAAAGAATACTCTTAAGAGTACAAAGGTTAATGCTGATGTTTCTGCAAACTATACAGCACAAGACTGGGACGGTTTCCAGAAGCTCGTTGCTGCTTCAAACCTTCAGGACAAGGACGTAATCCTACGTGTACTCTCAATGTATCAGGACCCTGAGGAGCGCGAAACACAGATTCGCAATATGTCAGCTGGTTTCCGCGAACTTGCCGATGGTATACTTCCTGAGCTTCGCCGCTCTCGTCTCATCATAAATTACGAGACAATAGGACGTAGCGATGACCAGATTAAAGAGCAGTATAGTGCAGACGCAAGCAAGCTTAGCGCAGACGAATTGCTATATGCAGCCTCACTTGAGGACAACGCCGACGCTAAGGAAGCAATCTACAAGAAAGCAGCTGAGCTATACCCTAACGATAGCCGTACATACAACAACATTGCAGCTATGGAATTTGCAAAAGGTAACAACGATGCTGCTCAGAGCTATCTGAACAAAGCTCTTGCCGTAGACGGCAACTCCGCAGAGGCTAATGCAAACAAGGGACTTGTTGCTCTTCTTAACGGCAATACCACCGAAGCACAGAACCTTATCTCTAAGGCAAGCGGTGCTAACGACCTCAACAAGGCTCTCGGTGCACTGAATATCGCCAACGGAAAATATGCTCAGGCTGAAGAGGCAATGAAGGGTGTTAACAACAATACCGCCGCTCTAGCACAGATTTTGAATAAGAATTACGCTGGCGCACAGACGACCTTGAACAACATCAAGAATAAGAACGGTCTTACAGACTATCTGTATGCTATTGTTAATGCCCGTCAGGGCAACAACAGCGCAGCATCTTCTTACTTGGAGAGCGCACTACAGAAGGATCCAAGTTTGGCATCATACCTTGCCAATGACCTTGAGTTCTTGAACCTCAGCAAATAATAATAAGCGTTTTACATTAAAATAAAAGAGAGGGCGAGTCGTATATCTTTGACAAAGCCCTCTCTTGTTTTTATATAAATATCAGTTCATGAAGAACGTCATACTTATCCTTACACTCGCCTTGACACTACTTTCGTGCGGAACACGCAAAGGATATTTCAGTATCGAAGGTAGATTTCTCAATATGAACCAAGGCGAATTTTACGTGTACAGCACCGACGGCTTGATTAACGGCATCGACACTATCAAGGTGAACGGCGGAAGATTTGCCCTCGAGATACCATGTACAAGACGAGGCACAATGGTTCTCGTCTTCCCTAATTTCTCTGAACAGCCAATATTTGCAGAGCCAGGAGAGGGCGTAGACATCAAGGCTGATGCCTCTCACCTGAAGCAGATGGAGGTGTCGGGCACTGACGATAATGAACTGATGACAGACTTCAGGCAGGCTACTGCTACATCTTCTCCTCCCGAAACAATGGCGACAGCAGAGAATTTCATCCGAGATAATGCCAACTCTCCTGTGGCTATATACCTCTTCCGCAAATTCTTTATGAACAACGAAGCTACGAAGAATCCATCTAAAGCTAAGGAACTGTTGGAGATTATTGCGAAAGAACAACCTGACAATGGTAATATAACAAGGTTGAAAAGCGACCTGAACATACTGTGCAGTGCATATACTGGTAGCAAAATTCCCGACTTTAAAGCTACCGACATTAAAGGGAACAATATAAGCAAGGCAATGTTTAAGGGAAAAAATGGTATAATCTTCACTTGGGCATCATGGAGCTACGATAGCGAAAACATAATGCACCGCATAAATATGCTTATACAGCAGAGTAACGCCAACTATGTTGCGCTTGGCATAAACGTAGACGCAAGCAAAAAGTCGTGTAAGGAAAATGTTGAAAGAAATAGTATTGACATCCCTATTGTATGCGACGAACAGCTGTTTGACAGTAAACTTATGGCAAAGCTCGGACTTCATGCCGTTCCAGAAAACATAATAATAGACCCAACGGGAAAGGTTGTTGCACGAAACGTGGCATTAGACGACCTTGAGAGATATATAAAATAACACTATCAATACCAAGAAGAACATGCTTGTTAAAACATATTGCGCAGCCGTAAACGGACTGGAGGTAACTACCGTAACAATAGAGATAAGCCTCACAAGAGGGGTGATGTTCCACCTCTCAGGTCTTGCCGATGCTGCCGTAAAAGAGAGCCACGACAGAATTGTTGCTGCTCTGCAAAACAACGGATATAAGTTTCCTATTGCCGACATCACGGTTAATATGGCTCCCGCAGACCTCCGTAAGGAAGGTAGCGGATACGACTTACCCCTCGCCATAGGCATTCTTGCAGCCATGGAAAAGATTAACCATGATGCTTTGGATAAATATATGCTCGTTGGAGAACTTGGACTTGATGGTAGACTTCAGCCTGTAAGGGGTGCCTTACCTATTTCTATAAGGGCAAGAAAAGAGAAGTTCAAGGGACTTATCGTTCCGAAACAGAATATCAGAGAAGCTGCCGTGGTGAACAATCTTGATGTCTACGGTATGGAAAGTCTTGAGGAAGTTATTGCTTTCTTTAATGGTACAATGACGTTTGAGCCTACAAGGATTGATACAAGAAAAGAATTTTACGAACATCAATCTAACTTTGAACTCGACTTTGCCGACGTTCGGGGACAAGAGAGCGTAAAGCGAGCCATGGAGGTAGCCGCAGCTGGAGGACATAATTTGATTATGATAGGCCCTCCTGGAAGTGGTAAGTCGATGATGGCAAAGCGTCTGCCGTCTATCCTCCCACCCCTGTCACTTGCTGAAAGTCTTGAGACTACACAGATTCATTCCGTAGCCGGGAAATTAGGCAAAGATATGTCTTTGATATCCCAACGTCCATTCCGCTCGCCTCATCATACTATATCGCAAGTAGCTCTAGTTGGTGGTGGGATGAACCCACAACCAGGCGAAATATCTCTTGCACATAATGGTGTGCTCTTTGCAGACGAACTTCCAGAATTCAACAAAGCTACCCTTGAGGTGCTTCGTCAACCACTTGAAGACCGCAAAATCACTATCTCAAGGGCAAAGTATACTATAGAATATCCATGCTCGTTCATGTTCGTGGCAAGCATGAACCCCTGTCCGTGCGGATATTTCAACGACCCCACTCATCATTGCGTATGCACACCAGGACAGATACAGCGGTATATGAACAAGATTAGTGGTCCACTTCTCGACCGCATCGACATACAGTGCGAGATAACGCCAGTACCTTTTAAAGATATCTCCAAGGCACAGCCGGGAGAGCGCAGCGAGGCGATACGCCAGCGTGTGGTTAAGGCACGAGAGATACAAACAGAACGTTTCAAAGACGAGCCTCATGTACATTGCAATGCTCAAATGACGGAGCGCATGATACATCAGTATGCCGAACCAGACGAAAACGGCATCAATCTGCTCCGCATGGCTATGGAGAGACTCAGTCTATCGGCAAGGGCATACAACAGAATCCTAAAGGTGGCACGTACCATTGCCGACCTTGCAGGCAGCCCAAGTGTAAAGGCGGAACATCTCGCCGAGGCAATAGGATATCGTCAGCTCGACCGTAGTGACTGGGCGGAACGGGGATTATAACTAAAAACTTATAGCTATCCCTTATTACATAAACCTTACATCTTGATGCAAATTTGGCGGTATTAGCTAACAATATATGCGTTTTCGCTTATGAAAAGTGAAACTTTTTTCGCTTTTATTTGCTAAAAAGTAAAAGAAGAACTACTTTTGCACCCAAAGAATATACGTATTATTAATTTTGCTCAAAACTCATGAGAACTATTAAATCATTAAGTTTGTGCAAGATGAGCAAGGGATTGCTTGTGCTTGCAATGATGCTGTTCACAGCAGTGGAAAGTGTAAATGCTCAGCTTCCTTCATTTAAGCTGAAGACAATTGAAGGCAAAACTATTGACACACAGGCTCTCAGCAATGACGGAAAACCATTTATAATCGATTTCTTCGCCACATGGTGCAAGCCTTGCAATCGTGAGCTTAGTGCCATAAGTGAGGTTTATGAAGACTGGCAAAGCGAGACAGGTGTAAAAGTCTTTGCCGTTTCTATCGACAAAGCACAGAATGCCAACAAGGTAAAGCCTCTCGTAAACCAGCACGGATGGGAGTATGAGGTATTGCTCGACCCTAATTCCGACTTCCGCAAGTCATTCGGAGGAGAGATGATACCATTCGTTGTTATCTGCGATGGCGATGGAAAGATTGTCTACAAGCACAACGGATATACCGAAGGTGCCGAGCAAGAGCTTATCGAAAAGGTTAGAGAGCTTATCAAAAAATAAGAGATTTATCCATAAAGCCATACACAGCCTAAGCGGCGGCAATATCCCTAAGTGGTGTATGGCTTTTATACATTATATTATATATGAATAAAAGACTATTCTTCTCACTCGTTGCTGCTCTTGTCGCCTCTAACATTACAGCGCAAGAGAATAAGGACGATGACAAGTTTGTTGTAAGCGGAAGCATACAGAGCGATATTATCATTCCGCAAGAAGACAAAAAGATCGGAACCGAAAAATATAACGAGTGGGCACTTACTAATACATACGCCGACATTGCGGCACGCAGCAACCACCTCGATGCTGGCTTGCGCTTTGAGTTTACAAAGCATCCGCTGCCTGGATATGCCTCTGCTCCTGAACAAGGATTCAAAGGATACGGTGTGCCAAACTTCTATCTGAAGACTCATTTCGACAATTGGGACCTCACGCTTGGTACATTCTACGAGCAGTTTGGTTCGGGTTTCATCCTCCGTACATACGAGGAGCGTAGCTTGGGAATCGACAACTCTCTGCTCGGCGGACGCCTTGTTATTCGTCCTGTAAAGGGTGTTCAGATCAAGGCTCTATCAGGAAAGCAGCGCCATTATTGGAAGTGGAACGACGCTTGGGTTAGTGGTGGCGACTTGGAACTGAGCTTCGACCAGTGGTTCAAGTCTATGCAAGAGCATAACACATACCTTACTCTCGGTGCTTCATGGGTAAACAAATACCAGTCTACTAAAGACGATAACATCATGGCAGACGCCACTCACAAGCTCAATTTGCCTAGCAACGTAAACGCTTTCGACGTAAGAGCGAACTTGCAAGCTGGTGATTTCAGCGTATTGGCAGAGTATGCGTGGAAGACAGAAGACCCATCTTACGATCGTGTATATCCATACATCTACCGCAATGGTACGGTGGCTATGTTGTCTGCCTCATATTCAAAGAGCGGCCTAAGCGTATTGCTTCAGGCTAAACGCTCGGACAACATGACATTCCGCAGCGACCGCAACGTACAAGGATTATCGTCATACATCAACAACTTGCCTGCATTTACTCAGGAGCAAACCTATGCTTTGGCTGCCCTTTATCCTTATGCCACACAGGCTAATGGTGAATGGGCTTATCAGGCAGAGTTCGGATATAAATTCAAAAGGAATACTTTCCTTGGAGGTAAATACGGAACTGACGTGAAGGTAAACTTCTCTCATGTTCATGCTATTGACCGCAATGACCACACCAATAATGGTAAGAGCGAAGGCACAAGTGGATATGGATCGGCTTTCTGGAAATGGGGAAACCAAACGTATTATCAGGACTTGAATGTTCATATCGATAAGAAATTCTCACGTTCCTTTACACTTAACCTTATGTACATGAACCAGTTCTACAACAAGACTATTGTAGAAGGCGAGGGCGGAATGGTACACTCCGACATCGTTGTGGCTGATGCTAAATATCGTTTCAATAACAAATTAACGCTACGCGGAGAGGCTCAGTATCTTGCAACAGATGATGATGAGGGCGACTGGGTGTACGGATTGCTCGAACTTTCCATAGTGCCTCATTGGATGTTCACCGTTTCTGATATGTACAACTGCGGAGTAAGTAAGTTGCACTATTATCAAGGACTCATCACATTCAATACTGGTGCTCATCGCTTGCAGTTGGGTTATGGTAGAACACGTGCAGGATATAATTGTTCTGGAGGTGTCTGCCGTATGGTTCCAGCAAGCAAAGGCTTAACATTGTCATACAATTATAATTTCTAAATATCCGAGATGAAATCTATAAAGAATATATATAACACATTCGTAGGCAAAGGGCTTTGTGTCATTATGACTATTGCTACGGTATTTTCTGTAGCATCTTGTACAATCATAGACGATAATGAACGCCTTATTTATGTCAAACCTTCTGATGTTAAAAAGCATGTGCTGATAGAAGATTTCACTGGTCAGCGTTGTGTAAACTGCCCTAAAGCAGCAGAGAAAATAAAAGAGTTACAGGAGACTTATGGCGAGGAAAACATCATTGCTGTTGGTATTTATGGTGGTGATTTCGGTTATACAACAGTAGCAGAAGGGCACAAACCTCTGTCTCTAACTACAGAGGACGGAAGCTCTTATTATACTAAATGGAATGTAAAGGCACAACCGAGCGGTATGGTAGACCGATATGGAGGTCAGGTGTTGACTAACTTGAGCTACTGGACAGCCTATACTAATGGTATGATTAATACGGAGCCTACCGTAGCTATCATTCCTACTACTAATTATAATGCCGATACTAAAACACTTCAGGTTGACGTTGAAGTGGCAGGACTGAATACACTTAGCGGTGCAAAACTCCAGGTGTGGCTCGTTGAAGATGGTATCGTAGACATGCAATATATGCCAGACGGCAGTGTGAATAACGAGTATGTTCATAACCACGTGTTCCGTGCAACACTGAGCAATGTTAATGGTGACGACATCAATGTGGTAGAGGATAGCGACATAAAGAAATCATATTCTATCCAGATTAAAGATGAATGGAAGGCAGAAAACATGTCTGTCGTTGCTTTCGTATTCACTAACGATGGTGTACAACAGACAGAGAAAGTGGCTATAAAATAATAAACAAAATAAGATGAAAAGAGTATTTATATCAGCAATTGTAGCCCTGCTTAGCATTGGGGCATACGCACAAACAGATTTAACAACGCTTCAGTTTATTGACAAGAATGGCAATGTTGTTGAAGATGGTAGCACTATAACTGTAAATGAGACAGAGATTACTGGTGGCACATTACAGATTAGCAGTGGTTTATATGTAAAGAACACTACAAATGAGGAACAAGGAACAGGTGTAGACTTCACCATTACTCAACTCGACAATGGAGCTCCACAGTGTTGCTTCCCTACAAACTGTATTCCTGGGACTAATGAAGTTGGCAAGAATTATAGTACAGAGAATGGCGGAATAGGAGCTAACCAGTCATTAAGCTTTCAAACAGAGTGGATACCTACATCATACGGAACATGTACAGTTACGTTCCAGCTCAAGATAATGGAGGTTAAAGAAAAGACAATCTTTGGAACTACATTACCAGACTATGACACTTTTAAGGCTTATGGCCCTAAGATAACAGTAAAATTCGTATATTCAGACCCAACATCTATAAATGGTGTAGAAACAGGAAAGGCTAATCCTGTTGCTTATTATAAACCAAATGGTCAAAGAATAGACTCTCTACAACAGGGTTTAAATATTGTTGTTCTGTCTAATGGCAAGACTGTCAAGATTCTTAATAAATAATTATAAATTCACTAACATGAAGAAATCATTACTTTCATTAGCAGTGTTACTGCTTACAAGCACATGGGCAAGTGCACAAATAAAGACACTTGTACCAAAAGGTATTACATTTGAGCATAAATCAGATGTAAAAACAGAATTTAAAAGCGTAAAGAAAACCGCTCCTAAGAAAGCTTTGGCAGAGAATCAAACTTACTTAGGTCCATATACGACAGATGATTTAGCTTCTACAAAGGAAGGATTAGGAATTACAAGTCTTCCTGGAACAATTAAAGTAGGAGCAATGTTAGACAAGACTATGCTTGCTCCATACAAAGGTGCTAAAATTGTAGGAATACGTGTTGGACTTTGTGACGCAGCAGATGGGGTTGTTGCCTTTGCAGCACCTGTAGGAAATGGTTTAGGTAAAAACATCTTTGAACAAGAAATATCTTCTACAAAAGTTGGATGGAACGAAGTTAATGTAACTTCTGATTATACTATTGGTACAGACGATGCCCTCTTAATTGGATTTAGCTACAAACAGACAAGCTCAAACTATCCAATTTCAACCAATTCTAAGGTAGCGTATGATGGATGTTTCTATTGCTATGCTAATTTAGGCTCTGGTCTTGGCTGGTATAATATGGGAACAGATTATGGTAGTGTAAGTGTTCAGCTTATTGTTGAAAAGGATGGTGGCTTCTCTAAGTTGGATGGAAAGATAGAAGATCTATACGTTCCGAAATTTGTTAAAGGTAATGAAACAATGGTTTATTTCAGTGGAAGCACAAACTTGGGTGCTACATTTAGTAGCGCAGAATATGGTGTTAAGCTGAACGGAACAGAAATTAAAACCTTCGATAACACATCTGCTGAAACAGAGAAAAAAGTTGATGTAACAAGTGTAAGCCAGTACTTCGGTGGAGTTATCACTCTTCCTGCAGCTAACTTAAAAGCTGTTGGCGAAGAAAATGAGCTTACTGTTTACATCAAATCTGTTAATGGTCAAACACCAGAAAATACAGATGACGATGTTCTTACTACAAAGTTTAAGATTTTTGCCGACAGCTTAAGTCACCAAAAACAACTTATAGAGCATTTTACATCACAGTATTGTTCGGCTTGTCCTTATGGTATAACAATTCTTGAGACATTAACAAAACAAAGAAGTGATATTGCATGGGTTTCATTACACGGAAACATGTCAACAGGAAATGATATCTACACAATAAGTGATGCAAGCACTTACATGAACTATGCAACAACAGGATACCCTACTGCAACATTCAACAGATACTACTTAGCACCAGTTTACGGTGGTACAAATGACGGCAATCTTTCTTTTGGACTTGGATATAACACTACTTATGCCACACAAGTTGCAAAAATGTTCAGCACCGTTATCGACTATAGTAATAAGGAAATTCCTGCATTCACCACTGTTGATATTGCAACAACTTATGATGAAACAACAAAAACTCTTGGAATAAAGGTTTCTGGTGAGGGTGTAGACAATGTTCAGAAGCTACTTGGCGAAGATGCTGTGGTTACTGTTTATCTGACAGAAGACGGTCTTGTAGCAAAGCAGAATAATAATGGTACATATAACTACAAGTTCACACACAACAACGTACTTCGTAAGATTGTAAGTGCTCCATTGGGAGATGCAGTTGTATGGAATGGCAATAAATTTGAGAAAGATTACGAGGTAACACTCGATAAAGCATGGACTGCAGACAATATGCATGTAGTTGCTTTCATAAGCAGCCCTCTTAAAGTTAGTGATACATACGCCTCAGCATACGATGAAGTATGGGTTAACAATGCAAACAGCGTGAAACTTAGTGATGCAACAGGTATCAACAATGCTATTTCATCTGATAAAGCAGCTACAGAAGTTGCACGCTACTCACTCGACGGTGTACAGCTTTCAGCTCCTCAGAAGGGTTTGAACATCGTGAAGATGTCTGACGGCTCTACTATGAAAGTGATGGTTAAGTAATCTTCGCACCTCATATTTTTTACATTTATATCCGCACCGGCAATGTCTTATAGGCAATGTCGGTGCTTTTTTTGTACTTTTCTTATCCTCTCAGAAACACTATTCGCTGCCCTAAATAAGGATATTAACTCTCCCTACAACACTTTTAAGGACGTAAAAGTGTGCATATTTACATTTTTAAGGACGTAAAAGTGTGATACCTTACTATACACATCTCTCACATTAAACTATATCATGAGCTAACGTAAGGATATACTTGACGATACGCTAAGTATATCCTTTTTATTTAAAGGCGGGTTCTAAAAATTACCTTTGATGTATTTTTGCTTTTTATTCGAGCAGATTTTTCTGTCTTTCTGAAGGAGCATAGCGGGCTATGCGACTGAAGAAGGACGAAAAAGATGCCGGATAAAAGCAAAAAGACACAAAGAGTATATCCGTCAAAATAGATTTTAATAATGCGTGGAATTTTTAGAACACGCCTAAAGATAATGCTAAATAATCATAACAGAATAGATACAAATATGTTGGCATAGGAACAAAAGAAAGAAAAAATTCGTAACTTCGCATCAAAGAATACTAATACGAACATAACACATTACGATTATGGCAAAAGGTGGAAAAGGAAAAAGACGACTAAACAAGAAGCAAATTGCCGAAAAACTGCAAGATTTCTTTGTTCAGAACCCAGACAAACAACATAGCTTTAAAGAAATATTCCGTGCTCTAAGACTAGATACGCATCCTGCAAAGATGCTTGCCGTAGACGTAATGGAAGAGATGGCATGGGACGATTTCCTAGTTAGGAAAGGCGACAACGCATACCAACTCAACATGAACGGGCAGGTGCAGGAGGGTTATTTCCAGCGCAAGTCGAACGGAAAGAATACCGTAGTTCCTGACGATGGTGCAGCTCCAATATTCGTAGCAGAGCGCAACTCTATGTTTGCCCTTACTGGCGACAAGGTGCAATTTACACTTATGGCTCGCCGAAAGAACCACATCAGAGAGGCTATGGTAACGAATATCCTGCAGAGAGCCAAAGATACCTTCGTGGGCAGACTAAGGGTGGAGAAGGATTTTGCCTTTCTCATCTCTGATGGCAATATCTTTGTGCACGATGTTATCATACCAAAGCGCAAGCTGAAGGGTGGAAAGACTAACGACAAGGCAGTGGTTAGGATAACACAATGGCCTTCTAAGGATAACAAAAATATGATTGGCGAAGTGGTGGACGTACTCGGAGAGAGTGGCGACAACGATGTGGAGATGAATTCCATACTCGCTCAATACAATTTGCCATACAAATATCCTAAGAATGTGGAGGACGCTGCAGATAAAATTGACCCTACTATTACGGAGAAAGACTATAATGAGCGTGAAGATTTCCGTGATGTTACCACCTTCACTATCGACCCGCACGATGCCAAAGACTTTGATGATGCACTGTCAATCAGAGAGTTGTCGAAGGGATTATGGGAGGTAGGTGTGCATATCGCCGACGTTTCCCACTACGTTACGGAGGGTTCCGTTATAGACAAAGAAGCCGTGAAGCGTGCCACAAGTATATATCTCGTAGACAGAACAATACCTATGCTGCCTGAAAGGCTATGCAACTTTATCTGCTCTCTGCGTCCTAACGAGGAGAAACTGACATACAGCGTTATCTTCGACATGAACGAGGAGGGCGACGTACTACGCTGGCGACTGCACCATTGTGTAATAAAAAGCAATCGTAGGTTTACTTACGAAGAAGTGCAAGATATACTGGAAAAGAACGGTGTAGTAGACGGCACAGGCAAGCCAGCCCCTATCCTCAAAGGAAAAGAATACGAAGGAGAATATGCAAGAGAGCTTTTAATGCTCGACAAACTGGCAAAACGACTGCGTGCCGCCAGATTTAAACACGGTTCTGTTAAGTTCGACCGTGAAGAACTGCGCTTTGACATTGACGAGAAAGGCAAGCCTACACGTTGCTACTTTAAGACATCGAAGGATGCCAATAAGCTCGTAGAGGAGTTTATGCTACTCGCCAACCGCACTGTGGCGGAGAGTATTGGCAAGGTAGGAAAGGGCAAGAAAGCCAAGACGCTACCTTACCGTATCCACGACCAGCCAGATCCAACGAAGCTGGAGACGCTTAGACAGTTTGTTGTTAAGTTCGGATATAAAGTTAAAACCGATGGTACCAAGGGCGCAATATCAAAGAGCCTCAACGCATTGCTAGACGAATGTAACGGCAAGAAGGAACAAAAAGCTATAGAAACCGTAGCGTTGAGGGCGATGATGAAAGCGAAATACAGCATTCACAATATAGGACACTATGGACTAGCCTTTGAATACTACACCCATTTCACCAGTCCTATCCGCCGCTATCCCGACACTATGGTACACAGACTGCTAACCCGCTATCAAGAGGGAGGACGCTCTGCCAATAAGGAACACTATGAGGAGCTGTGCGAACACTCGAGCGAGATGGAGCAGATAGCACAGAATGCAGAACGCGACAGTATTAAATATAAGATGGTAGAGTTTATGGGCGACAAGATAGGACAGACTTTTGATGCACACATCAGCGGTCTGACATCCTACGGCATATACTGCGAGATTGACGAAAACCATTGCGAAGGCATGGTGCCGCTGCGCGATCTCAAGGGCGACTATTACGACTTCGATGAGCGTAACTACTGTCTCATTGGTCGTCGCCACCATAACAAATACCAGCTTGGCGACGCTGTACGTATTCAAGTTGCTAAGGCTAACCTCGAAAAGAAACAACTTGACTTCAGCATTGCCGATGACTAAAAATTTGCATAAACCACAATAATTTCGTAATTTCGCACCCAAACTGTATATTAAAACTAAGAATGAAAAAACTCTTTATAGAGACATACGGATGCCAAATGAACGTTGCCGACAGCGAAGTTGTAGCTGCGGTAATGCAAATGGCGGGTTACGAACTTTGCGAAAAGGAAGAGGAAGCTGATGCTATCCTACTTAATACTTGCAGCATCAGAGAGAATGCAGAAAACAAAATATATAATAGACTGGAAACACTCCATGCCGAACAGAAGAAAGGAAGGAAACTTATCCTTGGCGTACTCGGTTGTATGGCGGAGAGGGTGAAGGACGACCTAATCGAAAACCATTATGCTAACCTCGTTTGTGGCCCAGATAGCTACCTCACATTACCTGACCTTATAGCACAATGTGAGAATGGTAGCAATGCCATAAATATAGAATTGTCGAAGACAGAGACCTATCGAGACATCGTGCCACAGCGCATCGGTGGTAGCAAAGTTAGCGGTTTTGTAAGCATTATGCGTGGCTGCAACAATTTCTGCCACTACTGCATCGTACCTTATACAAGAGGACGAGAGAGAAGCAGAGACGTGGAGAGCATCCTCAGAGAGGTTAGAGATTTGCGCGACCGTGGCTTTAAAGAAGTTACACTATTGGGACAAAACGTGAACAGCTACGGACTTACTCCTGCTGGCAAACGCATGGAAGGCAGCGTGAGCTTTGCTGAATTGCTGCGAAAAGTAGCCCAAGAGGTTCCAGAGATGAGGGTACGGTTTACCACATCAAACCCTGAAGACATGACGGAAGATATCCTTCATGCCATAGCTGACGAGCCTAACATCTGCAAACATATACATTTCCCAGCACAAAGCGGTAGCAACAAGATACTGAAACTGATGAACCGCAAATATACAAGGGAACAATATCTTGAGACAATCGACGCTATTCGACGCATTATCCCAGGCTGCGGAATCACTACGGATATATTTGTAGGCTACCATGATGAAACAGAAGAAGACCAACAGCTTACTCTGTCGTTAGTAAAAGAGGTAGGTTTCGACTCCGCTTTCATGTTCAAATATTCTGAACGCCCTGGCACATACGCAGCTAAACACCTGCCAGACAACGTGTCGGAAGATACTAAGATACAGCGACTCAATGAACTTATAAAACTCCAGACTGAGGTTAGCGCACAGCAAAACAAGAAAGATGAAGGCAAAGAGTTTGATGTTCTCGTTGAAGGATTTAGCAAACGTAGTCGCCAACAGCTGATGGGACGTACAGAGCAGAATAAGGCTGTAGTCTTTGACAAAGGAAATCATCATATTGGAGAGACTCTAAAGGTGAGAATAACAGGAAGCACAAGTGCTACGCTACTTGGTGAGATTGTGGAGTAAAGCCCTTTATATATGAAAGAATTCTTCCAGATACTGCGTCGCTTCGTGCCGCCTTACAAGAAATATCTAATACTGACAGTGTTTTTCAACGTTCTGTCGGCAGTATTAAATATATTTTCGTTTGCCGCCATCATACCAATTCTGCAGATTATCTTCAAGACAGAAAAGGCAGTAACAGCCTCTCATCTGATGGAATGGGACTGGGATAATATTAAAGAGGTAGCATCGAATAATGTCAATTATTATATAAACGAGTTGATAGGAGATATCGGACCAACCACGACATTACTCGTGCTTGGACTCTTTCTTGCTGCAATGACATTCTTAAAGACGGCAGCCTACTTCTTCTCGTCGGCAACTATTATCCCTATACGCACAGGTATTGTAAGGGATATCCGTAACCAATTGTATCAGAAAATAACATCTTTGCCTCTCGGTTTCTTCTCTGAAGAACGCAAAGGTGATATAATAGCAAGGATGAGTGGCGATGTACAGGAGATTGAAAGTTCCATAATGAGCTCTCTTGACATGCTCTTTAAGAACCCAATTCTTATAGTTGCTTATTTCACCACACTTATTGTTATCAGTTGGCAGCTCACTCTGTTCACCATTCTCTTCGTACCTGTTATGGGATGGATTATGGGCAAAGTGGGAAGAAAACTTAAGCGAAAGTCTAAAGAAGCACAATCTCTTTGGAGCGATACCATGAGTCAGGTGGAGGAAACTCTTGGCGGACTGCGTATCATAAAAGCCTTCTGCGCAGAAGAAAAGATGAACAAAAGGTTCGACAAGGTTAATACTGAATACAAGAACCAAATACAACGAGTAAACACAAGGCAGCAGATGGCTCACCCTATGAGTGAGTTTTTGGGTACGGTAATGATTATCATCGTACTATGGTTTGGTGGTATCCTCGTGCTTAACCAAAAGGTTTTGTCAGGACCTACCTTTATATATTACCTTGTCATATTGTATAGCATCATCAATCCTTTGAAAGATTTCTCAAAGGCTGGATATAACATACCAAAGGGTCTTGCATCTATGGAACGTGTAGACAAGATACTACTTGCCGAGAGCGATATCATAGAAAAAGAACACCCCGAACATATCAACGGATTTAACCATACTATAGAATTTCGCAATGTTTCTTTCAGATATGGCGAACAATGGGTACTGAAAAACATCAACCTAACAATAGAAAAAGGTAAGACAATTGCCCTCGTAGGACAAAGCGGAGGTGGTAAATCTACCATGGTTGACCTTATCCCAAGATACTACGATGTACAAGAAGGCGAAGTGTTAATTGACGGGATAAACGTGAAAGACCTTGACATTCACGACTTGCGACAGCTAATAGGAAACGTAAATCAAGAGGCAATACTCTTTAATGACACGTTCTTCAACAACATTTCATTTGGTGTTGACAATGCTACACAAGAACAAGTGGAGGAAGCCGCAAAGATTGCCAATGCACACGAGTTTATTATGGCATCAGAAAAAGGTTATAACACAGGCATCGGCGACCGTGGCGGAAGATTGTCTGGAGGACAACGGCAAAGAGTCAGCATTGCACGAGCTATATTAAAGAACCCGCCAATCCTCATACTCGATGAGGCAACCTCTGCTCTTGATACAGAAAGTGAAAGACTTGTACAAGATGCTCTCGAGAAGCTGATGAAAACACGCACAACTGTTGCCATTGCGCATAGATTGTCTACAATAAAGAATGCCGATGAGATATGTGTGCTACACGAAGGACATATCGTGGAAAGAGGAACGCATGAGGAACTTATTAAGAAAGACGGCTACTACAAGAAGCTCCACGACATGCAATCATAATAATAAAAGAACTACTACATACCCATACACATATCCGTCATGGGTCTTGAAAATATTCTCGTATTATGTATAAGATAGTTTATTATATATTTTATGCAATATCTCTATTGCCATACAAATGTTTGTATGTATTATCCTACTTCTTCTACCTTATTATATATTATATAATAGGATACAGGAGAAAGCTGGTTAAGATGAACATATCATCTGCTTTTCCTGATAAAGACAAGAAAGAGATAATAAGAATTGAAAAGGGTTTCTATCACTGGCTATGCGACTACTTCGTAGAAACACTGAAGCTACTATCTGTCAGCGACGAAGAACTCTTAGAGCATCTTGAGTTTCGCAATATAGAAGAAATAGAACGTTGTTACGACAAAGGACAGACTTGCGCTGCAATTCTCGGGCATTACTGTAACTGGGAACTACTATCAGCCACAGGACTTGCATTCAAACGGCATAAGGAAGCTATATGCGGACTAATATATCATCCGCTTCGTAATGATATCTTTAACAAGTTGTTTATAGATATCCGACGGAGCAAAGGCGGAGTATGTGTACCAAAGAAAGATATACTGCGCTATCTCATAACATATAGAAGGGAAAAGCGAATGTGGCTCTTCGGGTATATCTCAGACCAATCTCCAAAATGGAGCAATATACATTTATGGTTGCCTTTCCTTAACCACGACACACCAGTATTCACTGGCGGAGAGAAAATTATGAGGAAGATGAACGATGCCGTGTTCTATGTTGATATGGAGAGACCTAAGCGTGGGAAATATATATGTACATTCCGCCTCATTACAGACAAGCCTACGGAATTACCAGAAAACGAGATAACAATACGCTTCTTCAGCATGCTCGAAGAGACAATCTGCCGTGATCCTCGCTTCTATCTATGGAGCCACGACAGATGGAAACGTACTCATGAGGAGTTTGACAAGAGATATTATATAGAGAAAGGACGCGTAATCAAAAAAGAAAACCAAGACTGATGACAATAGGATTCGATGCAAAACGCATTGTGCGCAATACAACAGGACTGGGGAGCTACTCTCGAACTCTCGTAAACGACCTTGCTGAGATTATTCCGCAGGGCACGGAGATGAGATTGTATGCTCCTGACAAAGGAAAAGATGAACTGAGAGAGCAGGTTAAAGAAACCGCTTTCATGAAATATGTATATCCTAAAGACAAATCACTAAAGCTCTCAAGAGACTTGTGGAGAATAAGTGGCATTGTTAAAGACCTGAAGAAAGATGGGGTAAAGCTATTCCACGGTCTTACGGGAGAGCTGCCTATCGGCATTAAAGCTGCAGGAATAAAGAGTGTAGTTACAATCCACGACCTCATCTTTATGCACCATCCAGAATACTACAACTGGATAGACACAAAAATATATGCATGGAAATTCTACAGGACATGCAAGGAGGCAGACCGTATCATTGCTATTAGTGAATGTACAAAAAGAGATATAATGCGCTTCGGCGGAGTGGCGCCATCGAAGATAGACGTGATATATCAAAGCTGCAGTACAGAATTTAAAGTTTGCGAAAGCGAAAAGAAGCTCCAACAAGTACATTCTGAATATATGTTACCAGAGAGATATATCGTAAATGTTGGCACTATAGAGGAGCGCAAGAATATTCTCCTTGCCGTAAAGGCTATGACAATGATTCCAGAAGAAATAAGTCTCGTTATTGTAGGAAGACCTACGCCATACATTGACAAGGTAAAAAAGTATATTGCAGAACATGCTTTGGAGAACCGAGTGAAGTTTCTACATGGAGTACCCCACGAAGATTTGCCATCTATCTATCAGATGGCAGAAGCGTGTGTCTATCCTTCAAGATACGAAGGATTTGGACTACCTGTTATCGAGGCTATACAAAGCGGACTACCCGTCGTGGCTTGTACAGGAAGTTGCTTAGAGGAAGCAGGCGGAAACGATACTATCTATGTTAATCCTGATAACACCTTCGGTATGGCAGAAGCAATTAAGCAAGTACTTGTTGGCGCACATGGAAGGGAAGAAAGAATAGTTAAAAGCCAACAATACGTAAAGCGTTTTGAGGGGAACAACGTTGCTCAAAAAGTCCTCGACGTATACAATAAATTACTATAGTCGGGTTCTAAAATATCCATTCGATAAACAAAGAGCAACTCATCTGTAAGAATTAATATTAGTACGTGGAATTTTTAGAATACGCATATATACAATAAGAATATTAAAGTTCCGTATATTTACCCATTGACATATAGTAAGCAAAAACATCAGATATTTAGTTCTACCTAATAAAAATAGTATCAAAAAGTTTTGTGCTTTCGGCAAAGTTTCCGAACTTTGCATTGAAAGCATACAATATTGGAAAATACAATAACATTATACATACATTGACTATTCAAGCGAATATTCATTAATACTGAATTCTATGGCAGAAAATTTGGAAATTAAAGAGTTGGAGCAGGTAGTAGTACGCTTTTCCGGCGACTCAGGCGATGGTATGCAGCTCGCAGGAAACATCTTCTCCACGATTTCAGCCACTATCGGCAACGGTATCTCAACTTTCCCAGACTATCCAGCAGATATCCGCGCCCCGCAAGGTTCACTCACAGGCGTATCGGGATTTCAGGTACACATCGGCGAAGGTAAGGTTTATACCCCAGGAGACTTGTGTGATGTATTAGTGGCAATGAATGCTGCAGCATTAAAAACGCAGTATAAGTATGCCAAGAAACAAGCAGCAATAATTATCGACACTGATAGTTTCGGAGCGAAAGACCTACAAAGAGCAGAGTTTAAGACAGACGACTATCTTGCTGAAATGGGCATTGACTCCGACAGAGTTATCTCTTGTCCAATAACAAAGATGGTAAAAGAATGTCTTGCTGACTCTGGAATGGACAACAAATCAGTATTGAAATGCCGCAATATGTTTGCCCTCGGCATCGTTTGTTGGCTATTCAACCGTGATATCAAGCTTGTTGAAAATTTCCTAAAAGATAAATTTGCCAAGAAGCCACAAATAGCAGAAAACAACATTAAGGTTGTAAATGCTGGCTACAATTATGGTCATAACGTACATGCAAGTGTGCCTGCCACATATAGAATAGAGTCGAAACACAAAGAGAAAGGTCGCTATATGGACATTACAGGCAATAAGGCAACAGCATACGGACTTATTGCAGCAGCAGAAAAAGCAGGAATGAAATTATTCCTTGGCTCATACCCTATCACTCCTGCAACCGACATTTTGCACGAGCTTTCTAAGCACAAATCATGCGGAGTAACTACCGTGCAATGTGAAGATGAGATATCTGGATGTGCCAGTGCCATAGGAGCATCATTTGCTGGAGCATTGGCTGTAACCTCTACATCTGGTCCTGGCGTATGCCTTAAGTCCGAGGCTATGAACCTTGCAGTTATAGATGAGCTACCGCTTGTAATAGTTGATGTGCAGCGTGGAGGCCCATCTACGGGTCTTCCAACAAAGAGCGAACAGACCGACCTCCTACAAGCTTTATACGGAAGAAACGGAGAATCTCCAATGCCAGTCATAGCCGCCACAAGTCCAACAGATTGTTTTGATGCAGCATATAATGCAGCCAAGATTGCCCTTGAGCATATGACACCTGTTATCTTGCTTACCGATGCTTACGTGGCAAATGGTTCTGGAGCATGGAAACTGCCCAACATAGACAACCTTCCAGATATACATCCTCACTATGCTACTGAGGACATGAAAGGCAACTACACTCCATACAAGCGTGATGAAGAGTCTCTTGTTCGCTACTGGGCTATACCTGGTCAAGAAGGATATACACATATTCTTGGCGGTTTGGAGAAAGATGGCGACACAGGAGCAATATCTACCGACCCTGAAAATCATGACAAGATGTGTCGTTTGAGAGCAGGAAAAGTGGAGCGCATACCAGTTGCCGGCCTCGAAGTCCTTGGTGATGCAGACGACGCAGACCTACTTATTGTTGGTTTCGGTGGCACATACGGACATCTATACTCTGCTATGGACGAGCTCCGAAAGAAGGGATACAAGGTCGCCTTTACACAATTTAAATACATCAACCCTCTACCAAAGAACACGACAGAGGTATTGACAAAATACAAGAAAGTGGTTGTTGCGGAGCAAAACCTTGGTCAACTTGCCATGTATCTGCGTAGTAAAGTTGATGGTTTTGTACCTTATCAGTTCAATCAAGTAAAGGGACAACCATTTGTTGTAAGTGAACTTACATCATATTTTGAGGAAATATTAAACAAGTAATAACGTCTAATTATTATAAAGAATGTGCACAATACAAGATTATAAGAAGGGACAACCACGTTGGTGTCCAGGTTGCGGTGATCACTTCTTCTTGGCTTCGCTCCATAAAGCGATGGCAGAATTAGGCGTTCCGCCGTATGAAACAGCAGTAATATCTGGTATCGGATGCTCAAGCCGCCTACCATATTACGTCAACACATACGCCATGCAGACAATTCATGGTCGTGCTGCCGCGATAGCTACAGGTGCTAAAGTTGCCAACCCAAAGCTAACCATTTGGCAGATAAGTGGTGATGGCGATGGGCTTGCCATTGGTGGTAACCATTTCATACATGCCATGCGTCGAAACATCGACCTTAACATGATACTCCTTAACAACCGTATTTACGGACTCACAAAGGGACAGTATTCCCCTACCAGTCCACGTGGTTTTGTCAGCAAGTCCTCACCTTTCGGAACTGTTGAAGATCCTTTCCGTCCGGCAGAACTTTGTTTCGGAGCAAGAGGTCGCTTCTTTGCTCGTGCCGTTGCTACAGATGCAGCAGGTACGGTTGATATTTTAAAGGCAGCAAAGCTTCATAAAGGAGCTGCAGTATGCGAGATTTTGCAAAACTGCGTAATCTTCAACAATGGTGCTTATGACTCTATCTATAAGAGCGAAGGGAGAAAGAAGAACGCTATCTATGTAAAACATGGTGAGCCGCTTATCTTTGGCGAGAACAATGAGTACGGTCTTGTACAAGAAGGCTTTGGGCTGAAAGTAGTGAAGATTGGTAAAAACGGTATCACAGAAAAGGACATCCTTGTTCACGATGCCCACTGCGAAGACGACACACTGCAGCTAAAGCTTGCCATGATGGATAATGAGCACGGCTTTCCAGTTGCACTTGGCGTAATCCGCGATGTAGAGGCACCAACATACGAGACTGCCGTTGCAGAGCAGATAGAGGAGGTTAAGGGAAAGAAAAAGTACCACAACTTCATGGAACTGCTTGAAACAAACGACACTTGGGAAGTGAAATAAACGTATTTAACTATACATCTCAAAGCCATATTCCATTACCTTTAATAAAGGCGGAATATGGCTTTTTTGCGTCTTACAAGGCATAAACACATTGGTTTTTGCATATTAATGCCGATTATAAAGCGAAATTATGTAATTTTGCAACACGTAAATGTACATTTATATATGGATTATAACATAAAAGATTTTGAGATAATGGCACCGGTAGGCTCACGCGAAAGCCTCGCCGCAGCTATTCAGGCAGGAGCCGACTCTATATATTTCGGCATTGAAAAGCTGAATATGCGAGCTCATTCTGCAAGCACTTTCACCATTGACGACCTACGTGAGATTGCTGCAACATGCAATAAACACGGCATAAAGACATACCTCACGGTAAACACAATAATATACAACGAGGACATCGAACTAATGCACGAGATTGTTGATGCCGCTAAAGAGGCGGGCATATCTGCCGTAATAGCAAGCGATGTTGCCGTGATGACCTATTGTAACAAGATTGGTCAGGAGGTTCATCTATCTACCCAGCTGAACATTTCCAACGTAGAAGCACTGAAGTTCTACGCACAGTTTGCCGACGTTGTAGTACTTGCCCGTGAGCTAAACATGACTCAAGTGGCAGAGATTCACCGTCTTGCCGAAGAGCAACATATATGCGGACCATCAGGTCAGCCTATACGTATCGAGATGTTTTGCCATGGCGCACTGTGCATGGCAATAAGTGGTAAGTGCTATTTAAGCCTTGATAACGCCAACCGCTCCGCCAACCGCGGAGAGTGCATCCAGCTATGTCGCCGCTCCTATACCGTTACAGACAATGAGACAGGCACACAGCTTGAGATTGACAACAAATACGTTATGAGCCCTAAAGACCTGAAGACCGTGCGCTTTATCGATAAGATGATGAAGAGCGGTGTTAGAGTTTTCAAGATTGAAGGTAGAGCTCGCGGACCTGAGTATGTGTACACCGTAGTGAAATGTTATAAGGAAGCCATACAGAGCGTTATAGATGGAACATTCACAGAAGAGAAGAAAGACGCATGGGATGAACGCCTTGCCACCGTCTTCAATCGTGGTTTCTGGGACGGATACTACCTCGGACAGAAGCTCGGAGAGTGGAATAAGAACTATGGCTCATGTGCCACAGAGAAGAAAGTCTATGTAGGCAAGGGTGTTAAGTACTTCTCTAAACTCGGTGTGGCGGAGTTTGCCATCGAGGCAGCCGACTTCAAAAAGGGCGATAAGCTACTCATAACAGGCCCAACAACTGGTGTTATTTACATGACAGCCGATGAGATACGCTATGACTTAAACCCAGTTGACGAGGCACACAAAGGGCAGCGCATATCTATGCCAGTACCAGAAAAAGTGCGCCCAAGCGACAAATTGTTTAAGCTAGAACAGGTTATTAAAGACTTTTAGACACACGGACGTCTTGAACAAACCATACTTCTTGAACTATTATCATTCTTCATACCATTCAGATAATATAGAGAAAGATGTTGGGAATGTTCAAGTTGTCCCTATAAAAATATATAACAATGACAATAAACGAAGCGCAAGACGAGGTGATAGAGGAGTTTTCCGACTTCACCGACTGGATGGATAAATATCAGTTGCTTATCGATTTAGGCAACGAACAACAAGCTCTCGATGAGAAATATAAGACTGAGAGTAATCTTATCGACGGATGTCAGAGCCGCGTATGGCTACAAGCCGATTACGTAGATGGTAAGATAGTGTTCACCGCAGAGAGTGATGCCCTCATCGTAAAGGGTATCATAGCATTGCTCATCAGGGTGTTAAGCGGTCACACACCACAGGAGATACTCGATGCCGACCTATATTTTATTGATAAGATAGGTCTTAAAGACCACCTCTCCCCTACCCGTTCTAATGGTCTTTTGGCTATGGTAAAGCAAATCCGCATGTATGCTTTGGCATATAAAGTTAAGGGCGAAGAGTAAAAAGCATGAGGAAGCTAAAGACTATAGAGATGCATCGCATGACGGTGGAAGACTTCAAAGGAAGCAAGAAGATGCCGCTTATCGTTGTGCTCGATGATGTTCGCTCGCTGCACAACGTAGGCTCCGTATTCCGCAGCGGTGATGCTTTCCGCATCGAGGCCCTATGGCTTTGCGGAATAACTGCACAGCCACCGATGCCAGAGATACACAAGACTGCTCTCGGAGCCGAAGATAGCGTGGACTGGCGATATTTCAAATCTGCCACCGAAGCCGTAGAGGAGCTGCACCACATGGGATATGAGGTGTGCTCAGTAGAGCAATGCGAGGGAAGCACAATGCTTCAAGATTACGTTCCCGACCAAGGTAAGCACAAGGGATTTGCTATCATAATGGGCAACGAAGTGAAAGGTGTTCATCAGGAAGTAGTAGACATGAGCGACCGCTGTCTTGAGATTCCGCAGTTCGGCACTAAACATTCTCTAAACGTTTCCGTAACGGCAGGCATCGTAATATGGGAGTTTGCCAAGAAGCTGTTAGGATAATTCTAACACTAAAACGGATAGCAAGGATATGAAAATCCTTCTTGCTATCCGTTTTATTTATACTATAAAGTTCTTAAATAGATATGGTAAACATCATTTACCTATATCATAAAGTTCATCAACCCATATTGTAAAGCTGAAATATAATCCTTATTTACATAAATATAAGTTTTATTTTATTACGCAAAGATTGTATTTACTTAAATAAAACCTGTGTTTTGATTTTATTCCTATAGATATCGATAAATATCACGATATTTTTGATACTTTATCAAGCAACTTACACACTGAATTTATATGAAATATTAGGCGTATAGGTCAAATATTATTGTTTCATCTCCGCTTTGTATAATATATTACGTGGGTGATGCTCAAGTATCTCCTCTCTTAGCGTGTGCATATCTATATGAGTATATATCTGTGTTGTGCTGATACGCTCGTGCCCAAGCATATCTTGTATTGCACGGAGGTTAGCTCCGCCCTCAAGCAATGCCGTGGCAAAAGAGTGGCGAAGGGTATGCGGACTAATCGTTTTCTCTATTCCCGCAGCCTCGGCAAGACGGCGCACAATGGTGAAAATCATCATCCTCGTGAGATGCGCTCCACGTCTATTTAGAAACACAAAGTCCTCTTCGCCAGGCTTTATCTTCATCAGATTGCGATCCATAAACCAGTATTCGAGTTCCTTTACCGCACTGCCCGATATCGGCACGAGGCGTTCTTTCTTACCCTTTCCCATAACTCGGATAAACCTCTCGGTAAGGAATAGGTCGGAGAGACGCAGATTTATCAATTCGCTAACACGCAGTCCGCAACTGAAAAGCACCTCTATTATCGTGCGGTTTCTCTGTCCTTCCCACTTGCTCAAGTCGGAGGCTTGCTCCAATTTGTCTACCTCTTTCACGGAGAGAACCTCAGGCAGATGCTCCCCTATCTTTGGCCATTCGAGCAGCTCAGTAGGGTCATCGTCGAGATATCCGTCAAGGATTAGAAACTTGTAGAACGTTCTTACGCCGCTCAATATTCTACTCTGCGACCGCGCACTTATACCTATATCGACAAGTGCAGCTACGAAGTTGCGCAAGTCATCTAGCTTTACTTCGAGGATTTGCAACCCTTCTGAGCTGATATAATCAAGCAGTTTCTGCAAGTCGTTCATATATGCGTCGAGGGTATTCTCCGAGTAGTTTCTCTCCAACTTCATATATCGGCGGAACTTACTTATAATCTCCGCATTGCCGTAATTTATGTTATTCTTGTCAGTTTGCATATCATTCGTTGGCAGTTTACCTATATTTTTGTACTTTTGCCATATAATTGTCGCTCCCGAGCCATTATCGTTGGCGACGGCAAAGTTATAAAAAACAGTATAAAAGAGCAAAGATGAAGATACAAATAATAAATGGTCCTAATCTGAATCTCCTTGGAGTGCGCGAGCCAAACATCTATGGTAGAAACTCTTTCGAGAGTTATCTGCCCAAGCTAAAGGCAGAGTTTCCCGACGTAGAGATAGAGTATTACCAGAGCAACGTGGAGGGTGAGCTGATAAACAAGATACAAGAAGTGGGGTTCAGCTTCGACGGCATAGTGCTTAACGCTGGAGCTTACACCCATACAAGTGTGGCTCTGTACGATTGTATCCGTGCCATCAGCACCCCCGTAGTTGAGGTTCACATATCCAACATACACCAGAGGGAGGAGTTTCGCCACCATTCTTTCATATCGTCAGCCTGCAAGGGAGTAATCTGCGGGTTCGGGCTTAACTCCTACAAACTGGCTGTTGAAGCTATCATCAACACGGACATCTAAGATTATTATGAACGACTTGTTAGACAAGTATATACTGTCGCACAGCGACCCAGAGGGCGACTATCTCTACCGCCTGTACCGTGCCACCAACATCCACCTGCTACATGGCAGGATGGCAAGTGGGCATTTGCAGGGAAGAGTGTTAAAGATGCTCGTAAGGATGGTACGACCAAAGAACATCCTTGAGATAGGCACTTTCAGTGGTTACAGTGCCATCTGCCTTGCCGAAGGTCTTGAAAAAGGTGGCAAGGTGTATACCTTTGAGATTAACGACGAGCAGGAAGACTTCACCCGTCCATGGATAGAACAATCGCCCGTTGCCGACAAAATCGAGTTTATCATCGGTGATGCCGTAAAGGAAGCCCCCAAACTCGGCATACTATTCGATATGGCGTTTATCGATGGCGACAAGCGTACATACATGGAATCATACGAGATGGTGCTCTCCATACTGCGCCCTGGCGGTTTCATCCTTGCCGACAACACGTTGTGGGACGGTCATGTGGTAGACCATGCCTACGACAAAGACAAGCAGACGCACGGCATAGAGGAGTTTAACGACTTTGTGGCACACGACGAAAGGGTAGAGAGAGTGATGCTGCCACTACGCGACGGACTCACTCTGATATATAAAAAATAGCGTAAACAACGTGTACAAAACCGAAATATGATATCGACACATATAAAATATGTGTAGCTTAATCCATATAACAAAGAATTTTTATAATTTTGCATCGTTATGTCACAGAAGCTAATTCAAGGTCAAGAACAAAAGACTGTACAGGTTCAGCGACTCACACAGCAGCAGATGCTTGCCGTGAGAATGCTGGAAATGCCTATTACAGAACTGGAACAGAGCATTCAAGCAGAGATTGACGACAATCCAGCAATAGAAAGTTCTGCCCCTGAGGATGCTCTTTTTGACGAGTCGCAGCATGAACAAGCAAGTGTTCATGATAGCACGGAAGACAATGACGATAACAACTCTGCCGACGATGCAGCAAGCCAAGAGGAAGCATATAACGTAGAAACGGAGAAGGAAGAGCGGGAATCTGCCCTCGATGATGCACTGTCGAACATTGGGATGGACGACCAAATGCCTGAAGCAAATACATATTCGGCATACGAGAACACCGACACTGCCGACTACGAGGAGATGGTTTATGGAGAGCAAGCCTCATTCTACGACAAGCTGAAAGAGCAGATGATGGACGTAGACCTCACTGAAAAGGAACAGCAAATAATGGAATACCTCATTGGCTCGCTCGATGATGATGGGCTCTTGCGTAAGACTGCCGATAGCATTTGTGATGAACTTGCCATATACCACAATATAGACTGCACGGAAGAAGACATATGTCGGTTGATAAAGATATTACAGAGTTTCGATCCTGCAGGTATTGGTGCCACCAACTTAAAAGAGTGTTTGCTGTTGCAAATTGACAGGAAAGCTCCATCGAAGACCCGTGAACTCATGCACGAAGTGATAGACAAACACTTCGACGAGTTTATGAATAAGCACTGGGAAAAGATAGTAAAACAGACAGCCATGTCTGCCTCAACGGCAGATACCGTACGTTCGGAACTGCTAAGACTAAACCCCAAACCAGGAGCATCCCTCGGAGAAACGGAGGGGAGAAACATACAACAGATAACGCCCGACTTTATTGTTGACACCGCCGACGACGGCACCGTAACCTTCTATATCAATAACGGACACATACCAACCCTTAACGTTTCGCCATCTTTCAGCGAACTTATAAAAGGCTACAAAGAGAACAAAAGTTCTATGTCAAGGCGCGATAAGGAAGCTCTGCTATATGCTAAAGAGAAGGTAGACCGTGCGCAAGGCTTCATTGATGCTATCAAGCAAAGACAGCACACGCTGCATGTAACAATGAAAGCCATAATAGACATACAAAAGAAGTTCTTTCAAGACGGCGACGAAAGCGACATTAAGCCAATGATACTAAAGGACGTGGAAGACAGAACGGGGCTTGATAAGTCCACGATATCACGTGTTAGCAACATGAAATATGCACAGACAAGATGGGGAACATTCAAGCTGCGACACTTCTTTAGTGATAGCATAAAGACTGAAGATGGTGAGGAAATGTCTACTAGAAAGGTGAAACTCGCCTTGAAAGATATAATAGAAAACGAGGACAAGAGTAAGCCACTGAGCGACGATGCCCTGACAAAGGTGTTGCAACAAAAGGGTTATCCCGTGGCAAGGCGTACTATAGCAAAATACAGAGAACAACTGGGAATACCCGTGGCACGACTAAGAAAGAAATGAAAATCAGAAACTTTATGATGCTGGCAAAGGCAGTGAGCATGCTCTCATCACCTTTTTATCTGCCTATTATCGGACTTACGGCACTGTTTATCTTCAGTTACCTGAGTCTTCTGCCGTTCACATACAAGGTGTTCGTGTTACTGATGGTATACATCTTCACTATCCTTCTGCCCACTACGCTTATCCGTATCTACCACAACTATCATGGATGGGCACCCTTTGAACTCGGAACAAGGGAGAGAAGAATTATACCCTACGTAGTGTCAATACTATGCTATTTTCTATGCTACTACCTAATGATGCTACTACACATGCCACACCTTATGGGAAGCATAGTGGTAGCTGCCCTCGCCACACAAGTGGTCTGCGCCATAATAAACATGTGGTGGAAGATATCCATGCACATGGCTGCAATAGGAGCAATGGCAGGCGCACTGGTGTCGTTTGCATCGATATTCATGTTCAATCCCGTATGGTGGCTATGCGCATTGTTTATGATGTCAGGACTCGTAGGTAGTGCCCGAATGATACTCAGACAGCACACTTTGAGACAGATTAATATAGGATTTATCGTGGGAGTAGTAACGGGAGCCATAACAGTAATTGTGGTATAGACCATACAAAAGCAATATGCGCAACGATTACGCCTATCTCTCCTATCAATAAGAATAAAAGAAACAACAAACAAAAATATAAAAAAATGAAACCATTAGTAAGCATCATAATGGGCAGCACAAGCGATCTGCCCGTAATGGAGAAAGCAATGAAGTTCCTTGATGATATGGAAGTTCCATTCGAGGTTAATGCTCTGTCAGCCCATCGTACACCTGACGCAGTGGAGAACTTTGCCAAAGAAGCAGCAGGCAGAGGACTTAAGGTTATCATTGCTGGAGCTGGAATGGCTGCCGCCCTACCTGGAGTGATAGCTGCATCTACCACTCTGCCTGTGATTGGTGTACCTATCAAAGGAAGCGCACTCGACGGAATGGATGCTATGCTTAGCATTATACAGATGCCACCGGGTATCCCAGTAGCTACAGTAGGTATCAACGGAGCTATGAATGCCGCTATTCTTGCTGTGGAAATTATGGCTCTCGCTGACGAGAAACTCGCTGAAAAGATGAAGAACTATAAGGCAGGACTTGGAGCAAAGATAGAAAAGGCTAACAAAGACTTGGCTGAGGTTAAATATAATTTCAAGACAAACTAAGAGGACAGACTATGGAAAATGGTTTTTCTGCCTTTTTCAACTATTCGCGCCGCCATACTCACGAGGTACAAGTAGGAGGCACGCCGTTGGGAGGCGACAATCCGATAAGGGTTCAATCTATGACTACCACACCGACTACTGACACAGAAGCCTGTGTGCAGCAAGCCGAACGCATAATTAATGCTGGTGGTGAATATGTGAGACTCACCACACAGGGGGTGCGAGAGGCAGAGAACCTGAAGAACATCAATGCACTTTTGCGTGAAGAAGGATATATGACGCCACTCGTGGCTGACGTACATTTCAATCCGCATGTGGCTGATGTGGCTGCGCTCTATGCAGAGAAGGTAAGGATTAACCCAGGAAACTATGTTGACCCAGCGCGCACTTTCAAGAAACTTGAATATACCGACGAGGAATATGCCGAGGAGCTGAAGAAGATAGAAAAGCAGTTTGTTCCTTTCCTAAATATATGTAAAGAGAACCATACTGCCGTAAGAATAGGTGTAAACCACGGGTCGCTGTCCGACAGAATCATGTCTCGCTATGGCGACACACCAGCAGGAATAGTGGAGAGCTGTATGGAGTTTCTACGTATCTGCAAGAGAGAGAACTTTGAAAATGTAGTAATCTCTATCAAAGCAAGTAACACCGTGGTGATGGTACAATCAGTCAGACTCCTCGTAGAGAGTATGAGCAAGGAGCAGATGGACTATCCTTTGCACCTCGGAGTAACCGAAGCGGGAGAAGGCGAAGACGGCAGAATAAAGAGCGCAGTAGGTATCGGAGCATTGCTCTGCGATGGCATTGGCGATACTATCCGTGTATCATTGAGCGAGGAACCTGAGGAGGAAATACCTGTGGCAAAGCACCTCGTTGAATATATATCTAAGCGCAACGGACATCTACCTATACCCGGCAACTCCTTTAAAGGCTTTAATTGGCTTTCACCAGAACGGAGAAAGACAACGGAAGTTGGAAACATTGGTGGTAACAACCTACCTGTAGTAATAAGTAGTAGGATTAACAATAATGAGGATTCTGCCGATAATGGCGCACATATCATTACGCCTGTTAACCCCGATATGCAGCCTGACTACATTTATGTTGGAGCAAAGATGCCCGACAATGTATCTCCTAACCAGAAATACATTATCGACTTTGACAAATACACTACCTTGGAAGGAGATAAGAAGAATATCTTTCCGATATTCCCATACAATGCCGTGCCTTTCATAACTGGTGTGAAAGCAGACATAAAGTTCCTCGTTTTGCCATACGGTGCACCGAGCGAGGAGTATATCCCCTGCTTGAAAGCTCACCCCGAAGTGGTAGTGGTTAGCATGAGCAATCATCAGAACAAGCTGGGAGAACAGCGTGCGCTATTGCACGAGTTTATGAATGAGGGTATCGAAAACCCTGTGGTGTTCTGCCAGATGTATAACCACAACAAGGAGGAGAAAGGACTTTTCCAACTGGAAGCTGCAGCAGACATGGGTGCTTTGATGTTTGATGGATTTACTGATGGTATATGGCTGATGAACAATGGTACGCTCTCTGACGACGATATCGATGCCACAGCATTCGGAATTCTGCAGGCTGCAAGACTGAGAACTACCAAGACGGAATACATCAGTTGCCCAGGATGCGGAAGAACACTCTATGACTTGCGCACCACCATTGCACGTATAAAAGAGGCTACAAAGGGCATGAAAGGACTGAAAATCGGTATCATGGGATGTATCGTGAACGGACCTGGAGAGATGGCGGATGCCGACTACGGATATGTGGGAGCAGGAAGAGGCAAGA
This sequence comes from Oscillospiraceae bacterium, assembly GCA_963654095.1. Taxonomy (GTDB): domain Bacteria; phylum Bacteroidota; class Bacteroidia; order Bacteroidales; family Bacteroidaceae; genus Prevotella. The sequence goes on along the minus strand of CAVKAH010000002.1, from coordinate 19,897 downwards.
TTTCGCTATATCGTCGCAAAGAGTGTGTAGAGAAGAACATACCAGAAGAGGAGGCTGTAGAAAAGCTCTTGAAACTTATTAACCAAGATAATTCATAATAATTCGTGGTCAATTCATGACCATTCGTGTTTAAAATAAACATGTATTTCCTTGAATTATTCACGTTAAAAGCAACAAGAGATTAGATCAATAATCACAAAAAGACAGAAATGAGCTTAACCCAAATAGTAAGAAACGCTTTCGTATCCAGACAGAAAGAGATAGAAAGATATAACAACGAGGCTGAGGAGCTGCAGATGCAGACTCTCAAATACCTCACAACAACAGCCAAAGATACAGAATACGGACGCAAACATGCCTTCTGTGCCGTGAACTCATATGAGGATTTTACAGGCAATACTCCCGTAAACACCTACGAAGAACTTAAAGGTGACATCGACAGAATGAGGCACGGAGAGCGTAATGTGTTATGGAAAGGTAGCGTTAAATGGTATGCTAAGTCGTCTGGAACAACTAACGACAAGAGCAAATTTATACCCGTAAGCCGCGACGGACTACAACATGTGCATTATGCAGGTGGTAAGGATGTTGTTGCTCTTTACCTGCGGAACAACCCTAAAAGTAGACTATTCGATGGAAGAAGTCTTATTCTTGGTGGTAGTCATGCGCCTAATTATGACGTGGCAGACTCACTCGTAGGAGACCTCAGCGCAATTCTTATAGAAAACATAAATCCTCTTGCAAACCTCGTGAGAGTACCGAAGAAGGCTACCGCATTACTTTCCGACTTTGAGATTAAACGCGACCGCATAGCAAGAGAAACGATGAACAAGAACGTAACGAATATCAGTGGCGTGCCGTCGTGGATGCTTTCGGTACTTACAAGGGTTATGGAACTATCTGGCAAGAACCACCTTGAGGAGGTGTGGCCTAACCTAGAAGTGTTCTTTCATGGAGGTGTAGCGTTCACTCCTTACCGCAAACAATACGAGCAACTTATAACATCACCCAATATGCACTATATGGAAACATATAATGCAAGTGAGGGTTTCTTCGGCATACAAGACGACCCGACAGACAAATCGATGCTACTTATGATAGACTACGGAGTATTCTACGAGTTTATCCCGATGGACGAATTTGACAGCGACAACCCTACTATCGTTCCGCTATGGGCAGTGGAAAAGGGTAAAAACTATGCCATGGTCATCTCTACATCATGCGGTCTATGGAGATATATCATAGGAGATACAGTTAGTTTCACGTCTACTAATCCTTATAAGTTTGTTATCACTGGCAGGACAAAGCATTTTATCAATGCCTTCGGCGAAGAACTTATCGTGGACAATGCGGAGAAAGGACTTGCTTATGCCTGCGAACAGACGGGAGCCGAAGTATTGGAATATACGGCAGCTCCTGTGTTTATGGATGATAATGCCAAATGCAGACACCAATGGCTGATAGAGTTCTCTAAAGAGCCAGCAGACCTTAGCAAGTTTGAGGAACTTCTCGACAAGAAGTTGCAAGAGATTAACAGCGATTATGAGGCAAAGCGATACAAGGATATCACCCTACAACATCTGCAAATTGTTAAGGCTCGCACCAACTTGTTCAACGACTGGCTAAAATCGAAAGGTAAACTTGGCGGACAACATAAGGTGCCACGCCTAAGCAATAGTCGTAAGAACATTGATGAAATGCTGAAGATGAACTAAGGAAATATTTATGCTTGCAAACAAGATTTTATATAGATGGGCTACTATAGTGTGCCTTTCGATAACAACACTTATGGTGGTGTCGTGCGCTAAAATGGGGCAACCCGATGGCGGATGGTACGACGAGACGCCCCCCCGCATCATAGGATGCTCACCTGCAGACAAGGGTGTGAACGTAACTTCAAAGAAGGTTACTATCTTTTTTGATGAGTTCATACAGGTGGACAACCCTACGGAAAAGGTGGTTGTATCGCCTCCGCAGATTGAAACACCCGAGATTAAAGGAGCAGGAAAGAAGATTGTTGTAGAGCTGAAAGACTCTTTAAAGCAGAACACAACATACACTATCGACTTTTCAGATGCTATTTCCGACAACAACGAAGGTAACCCGCTCGGCAACTATACATACAGTTTCTCAACAAGCAACCATATCGACACGCTCGAAGTGTCGGGCAATGTTGTTAACGCAGAAAACCTTGAACCAGTCAAAGGCATATTGGTAGGACTGTATGCCATTGATGATGATTTCACGATAGATGGCAATAAATGGAAGCTGGAGAAGCGTGATGTGAACGACAATATTATAGATCCGTTTCTGTCAAAGCCACTGCTGAGGGTCTCACGCACTGACAGTAGGGGTAGATTTGTAGTACGTGGCATAGCACCAGGGAAATACCGCATTGTGGCTTTGCAGGATGCTGACGGCAATTATTTCTTCAATCAAAAGAGCGAGATGATAGCTTTCAACAATGACATCATTGAGCCTCGCTTTACGGATGCCACAAGACAAGACACGATATGGCGCGACTCTCTGCATATCGATTCTATACGTACGATAGGATATACAAGGTTTATACCTGATGATATTGTACTAAAAGCATTTACGGAGAAGCAGACTGACAGGTATTTTCTGAAGACCGAACGCACAGATCCACGTAAGTTCACGCTTTTCTTTAGTAGTGGCGACAAGGGCTTGCCCATAATAAAAGGCTTGAATTTTAATAGCGATGAAGCGTTCCTTATAGAGCCATCTGTTAATAAAGATACCATTACATATTGGCTCCGTGATACTTCTCTCGTAAATCAGGATACTCTTAGAATACAACTATCCTACATGGCGACCGACACTCTCGGTAATCTTGTCAGCAATACAGATACGTTGGACATACTGTCGAAGGTATCATACGAAAAGCGTATGAAAGACAAAGCAAAGCAATACGAGGAGTGGAAGAAGCAACAAGATAAGGCTAAGAAACGTGGCAGAGAGTATGAAACGGTGATGCCAGCAGAGGCTCTTGAACCGAAATATAACGTAAAGTCGCAACCCGACCCTGACCAAAACATATCTATAGAGATGACTACTCCTCTCGCAAAGATAGACACATCAATGATTCATCTATATGCTAAGCACGACACACTTTGGTATAAATCTAAATTTATATTTAGGGAACTGAAACAAAAGGCAAGAACATACGAGATATTAGGAGAATGGAGACCAGGAATAGAATATAGTTTAGAAATTGACTCCACTGCTTTCACCGATATTTATGGTGCCGTAAGTCCTGCTTACAAGCAAGGCTTTAAGGTGCGCTCTGAGGATGAATATGGCACATTACTAATGACAATTAATGGAATGCAAGATACAACGATAGTGGCGCAACTCCTTGATTCGTCGGATAAAGTAGTAAAAGAGGTATCAACAAGCAATGGCAATGCTGAGTTCTTCTATGTTAATCCAGGCACCTACTACATGAGAATGTTCGTTGACTGCAATAAGAATGGTATCTGGGACACTGGTGATTATGCCTTAGGACAACAAGCAGAAGACACCTATTATTATTCGGAAGCTATAGAATGTAAGGCGAAATGGGATATTACCTTATCGTGGAACCCGACGAAAAACGATGTCGCCCACCAAAAACCATACGCCATTACTAAGCAGAAGCCTGAACAAGACAAGAAGATCAAGCATCGTAACATAGAGAGGGCTAGGCAGAAAGGAATACAATATATTCCACAACAATATTAAAAAGAGGACTTTTATGAAGATAAGAAAGATATCAACAACAATATTGCTACTTGTAAGTGCCATAACGGCTACAGCTCAGTGTTCCTTTAGGAATACTGCATTCAAGTCTGGAGAGTTCCTTTCGTATAACCTTTACTATAACTGGAAGTTCGTTTGGGTAAAGGCTGGAACGGCAAGTATGTCAACAGTAGAGAGCACATATAAGGGTAAGAAAGCTTATCGGGCAAGTCTTACAACACGCGGCAATAACAAAGTTGACAATATGTTCGTACTGCGTGATACACTGCTCTGCTATTCTTCTTCTGCAATGGAACCGCTTTATTTCCGTAAAGGGGCAAGAGAAGGCAAACGATATACCGTAGACGAAGTGTTCTACTCATATCCTAACAACAAGGTGAATATACGTTGTCATCGTCAGCATAACGATGGAACACACGCTTGGAAGACCTTGAACCCTCAAAGTTGTGTGTTTGACATGATGAACATCTTCCTTAGGGCACGCTCTTTCAGTTCTGAAAATTGGAAGAAAGGGCACGTTATTGACTTTCCCATTGCCGATGGTAAAGGCTCTTCACCAGCTCGTTTACGTTTCAATGGTAAGACTAAGATAAAGGCAGATAACGGAAAGAAATACCGTTGCGTGGAGTTGTCGTATTTGGAATATGAACATAATAAATGGGAAGAGATTGTTAGGTTCTACGTTACTGACGACTTGAACCACATCCCAGTACGCCTTGACATGTTCTTGAAGTTTGGTAGCGCAAAGGCTTTCCTCACTAATATGAAGGGCATACGTAACCCTATCACCTCACAACTTAAATAAGAAAATCCCTCATGACCAGCGAAATTGCTTTTCATGAGGGATTTCTTATTATATTAATAAGGTGTAATCAATAATCTGTATGCATCATCAATACTTGAAAGAGCTACCTCCGAGGAACTCACGCAATAGGGAAGCTGGTGGCACCTGACGGTTTGGTATAGGCTTAATATACTTCAAGAATTTAAGTAAACGGTATGCTTCACTATATTCATCACTATCTTCAGGCACCGTCTCAAGGAGAGGTTCTGCCTGCGACTTTATAACAGCGAGTTCGAAAAGCATGGCTGTATTGAACATAGCATCAGCATTTTCTTGATAAGGGAATATCCATTTGTTCTCCCCAGCACGCACCGAAGGCCAACGGCGTATCGTTTCTTGCGCACTAACACCACGGTATTTGTAATCACGAATGATTCTTCTTAACAATCTGTTATCTGTAGTTGGCACATAGTTGTGAGTATCAAGCAATATCGTAGTAAATGCAGAAGCATAGACACGGAATATCTGTTCTTCTGGAATTTGTGCCGTCAGCTCTGGATTTAGAGCATGTATTCCCTCAACTACAAGTACATCATTCTCACCCATTTTCAACTTCTTTCCATTCATCTCGCTCTTTCCTGTTTGGAAGTTATACTTAGGTAGTTGTACCTCTTTACCTGCAAAGAGATCGTTCATCTGCTTGTTTAGCAATGGAATATTCAGGGCATAAAGACTTTCATAATCATATTCTCCATTTTCATCTTTAGGGGTTACCTCTCTGTCAACGAAGTAATCATCAAGGGAAACAGGCACTGGTTTGATGCCATTAGTAAGCAATTGTATAGACAAACGCTTACAAGTGGTCGTCTTTCCACTCGAAGAAGGACCTGCAATGAGTACCATCTTAACATTCTTCCTTGCAGCTATCTCATCAGCAATATGTGCTATCTTCTTTTCTTGTAAGGCTTCTGAAAGATTGATAAGGTCGCTTGCCCATCCTTTTGCTACGGCATCATTCAAGTCTCCAATAGTGCGCAGCCCTAGCAAATCCTGCCAATGATGATGCTCACGAAATATTTCAAACATCTTGTCCTGCCGTATAAGCTCGCCAAGTTTGGAGGGGTCTTTAAGTGAAGGGATACGCAAAAGCAATCCGTCATAATACTTTTCCAAACCAAAAAGCATAAGCATGGACGTGTTAGTAAGTAGCGAACCATAATAATAGTCCTTATATCCGTCTATATCATAATATGTTGTGTATAGTCTTCCTGTACTTTTCAGCAATTTCACCTTTGACGTTGCTCCTCGTTCAGAAAATATCTTTATCGCCTCTTCCGTAGTACATTCAAAGCGGTGAATAGGCATTTTCGCATTGATAATCTCCTGCATACGGTTGCGAATTCTTGCTGCCACCTCATCCGTAATCTGACAATCTATCTTCAAATCGCAATAATAACCATTAGATACAGGTATATCAATATCAACTCTTCCGTCGGGATAAATGTCCTTTACAGCCTTGCAAAGAACCATAAACAATGTTCTTGTGTATGTTCGTTGTCCGGATGGGGAAGTAAGATCAAGGAACTCTACATCCTTATTGTGGTACACTCTGTAATTGAGTCCCTCTACCTTGTTGTTAACTTTAGCACTCACTGGCCCATATTTCATATTGAGTCCCGATGCCAAAAAAATATCAGAAAGTGAGCTTCCAATAGTAGTATTTATGACTTTTTTATTATTTTTGCAACGAATTTGTATTACATGTTTCATAAGTGTTATACGTTAAGGGTTTACGATGTAAAGTTACTCCCTTTCTCCGACATTAATGCACAATAGCATCATAAATAACTTTAAAATATGTCGATTTGGATTTTTTTTAAGATTATTGGCTCATTAGCATTGCTTATCTATGGTATGAAAACCATGAGCGAGGCACTTCAGAAGATGGCAGGCTCACAGCTACGCCACGTATTGGGTACAATGACCAAGAACCGCTTTACTGGTTTGCTTACCGGTATGTTTGTAACAGCCTCCGTGCAGTCGTCCACAGCAACTACCGTCATGACGGTTTCGTTTGTCAATGCAGGACTTCTTACCTTGGCACAGGCTATTTCAGTGATAATGGGAGCTAATATAGGCACCACGTTCACTGCCTGGATAATGACTTTGGGCTTCTCGTTCAACATGGCAAACATAGTGTATCCAGTATTCTTCATAGCCCTTTTGCTTATTTACCGCAGGAAACACCGATACATAGGTGATTTCTTATTTGGTGTAGCATTTATGTTTTTCGCCATTTCCACCCTAGGAGCTACAGGCAAGGAAATGGACCTCAGCCATAACCAATCGGTTATACAGTTCTTCTCATCCTTTGATAAAGACAGTTATCTCACTATTTTTGCATTCCTTGGTATCGGTACTATACTTACCTTTTGTATGCAGTCTTCTGCTGCATTGATGGCCATCACTATGGTATTATGTTCATCTGGCGTATTACCTATATATATGGGTATAGCCTTGGTACTTGGAGAAAATATCGGAACAACCATAACATCAAACATTGCAGCTATGGGTGCTAACACACAAGCTCGCCGTGCTGCGCTTGCCCATCTGTCGTTCAACGTGTTCGGTGTGATATGGGTATTGTGCGTGTTCTATCCTTTTATTAATATGGTATGTGGACTTGTGGGAGTAGATCCTAATGCAGATCACATCAATGCAAGTAGACTTTCTGTCGTGCTTGCCGCATTCCACACCTCATTCAACGTATGCAATACAGCCATTCTTATATGGCTTATTCCACAGATGCAAAAGTTCGTTTGCTATATTATCAAGCCTAATACGAGCAAAGATGAAGATGATTTCCGCTTGCGTTATATCGGCGGAAGCACGCTTATGGCTACACCTGAGCTTTCTGTTCTTGAGGCACGCAAGGAGATACAATCGTTTGCCGAGCGTATTCAGCGTATGTTCTCAATGGTAAGAGAGCTACTAAGCACCAAGAACGACAACGACTTCAACAAGCTATTTACCCGCATTGAGAAATACGAAGGTATCTCCGACAACATGGAGATAGAGATTGCGAAATATCTCGATAAGGTAAGTGATGCTCATCTAAGTGATGAAACGAAGGCAAAAATTCGTGCCATGCTGCGCGAAATCTCCGAGATAGAAAGCATCGGAGATAGTTGTTACAACATAGCGCGCACACTGAACAGGAAGTGCCGCGGTAAGGAAGACTTCACAGAAAAGCAGTATGAGCATCTTCATCAGATGTTTGAACTGACCGACGATAGCCTAACTCAGATGAACGTGATGCTATCTAACAGGAGAGACAACCTTGATGTGAACCGCTCTTTCAATATTGAAAACGAGATAAACAACTATCGCACTCAGTTAAAGAGCCAGAACATCAATGACGTAAACAACCATGAATATACTTACGCCATCGGCACTATGTATATGGATATCGTGAGCGAATGTGAGAAACTCGGCGACTACGTCATCAACGTAGTAGAGGCTCGCATGGGAACAAAGCAGCGTGATGCTTAAAAAGGTTGCTATATAATAATCGGATTAATATAAAAAGAAAGAGAAATATCTTAATTCCACCAAGCGTAAATTGTGGAGTTAAGATATTTCTCTTTACTTTTTTATATACCCTAATCTAGGGGTTATATATGAAATAATCTATACACCTATAATATAATGGTGGTACTACAAATTGCCAACCATAATCTAAAACAAAGGTAAGTGTAGAAGTTGATACACTAAAGTGAGTGCCATGCGGCGATGTCCTTCGTTGTTGGGATGCAGGCGGTCTACATCTGCTTTATTAAAAAACTGTGCATGTTCATCCATCAATGGGTATAACCCGCAGAGGGCATTCATGTCTATGACAGGAACACTCCAGATGTTTCCAGCCTCTTTTACCGACTCCACGTATCGACTAACATATTCGCCGCACTTATTGCGGTAATCTTCCGTAGGCTGCCAGTTGGTTTCGCTTCGGTAGAATTGTGCACGATGGATAGGCGTAACAAGTACAATTTGTTTGGTTGGGAACATTCTTTTCACCTTGTCAAGAGCAATGTTTATTCGTCCACGATATGTGGAATCTGTCATACACACATCTTTATGCATACGCTTAACAATATGCTTGGGCTCGTGAATACCAGCCATTACCTCTTGTTCTGTCTCTGTAAACCACTCCCCAATAGGCACTCCAGCGTTAAAATCGTTAGTACCTATGAATATCATTATGGCATCAAAGTCATCGCCATGTTCCTTCTTTAGCTGGTCTGCCTGCCGAGGTATGTCGTTCCATTGTCTACCGCTGACGGCATAAACATATGGTGTTATGCCGAGCCACTGCTGCATTAGCGACCAGTATTTGTTATCCGAAGCCTTGTTCTTAGGGTCAGTTATTGAGTCGCCAAAATACGCCACTCTCTTCCCATGCCATGGATGTATGAGTGTCAAAGTCTTAAACTCTTTACTCTTAACATCAGGAAAAACGTTTTCTGCGTTTACCTTTGCCGTAACGGCAAGCATAAGGACGGAAGCTATTAAAAGTATTTTTTTCATTTGTTAGAGTTATTTGCGGTTATGAAAATCGGAGCTCATCATCATCTGCGAGCCCCGATTTTATTTATCTTTTTATTATCTTCGTTATTGATATCACATATCCGTCAGGTGCATATCTCCCTTTTCTGCCAATGCTATGTGCATGGCAAACGCCTTGCCAAGGTTATGGCGAGTCTGTCCCATCTTTGCATGTTCGAGGTACGCACGTAGTATTGGACGATAGTCTGGATGTGCACAATTCTCTATAATAAGATGGGCACGCTCTATCGGACTCTTACCTCTGAGGTCTGCTACACCCTGCTCTGTAACGATTACATTCACGTCATGTTCAGAGTGATCTTGATGACTTACCATCGGCACGATACTACTTATCAGACCTCCCTTTGCTGTTGAGGGACATGTAAAGATACTGATATAGGCATTGCGTTCAAAGTCGCCACTACCGCCAATACCGTTCATCATCTTTGTTCCGCTTATATGTGTGGAGTTGGCATTTCCGTAGATATCCACCTCGATGGCGGTGTTTATAGCAATAATTCCGAGTCGGCGGATAACCTCTGGAGAGTTTGAAATCTCGCTCTGACGTAATGTTATATGGTCTTTAAAGTAGTTCATGTTGTCATAAACCTGCTTTAAGCACTCGTTTGAAACCGTGAGCGAACAAGCCGAAGCATCTTTCACTCTACCCTCAAGCATCATTGCCACTACGCTATCTTGCATCACCTCTGTATAAACGTTGAAGTCTGGCACATTTTTGTCCTTGCCCAACGCTCCGAGAATAGCGTTTGCCGTACTGCCCACACCACTCTGCAGAGGTAGGAAAGTTGAGGGTATCACACCGCGTTTCATATCATTCACGAGGAATTCCGCCACGTTATGCCCAATCTGGTCTGTTATTGGGTCGCTGTCTTTAAATGCTCGAGCCTCATCAGGTAAGTCGCACTCCACCACGCCGATAATCTTCTTAGGGTCAATCTCTACGTATGGCTTACCGATACGGTCGCCAACATTAACGATAGGGATAGGCTGGCGCACTGGCGGGTCGAGAGGTTCGTAAACGTCGTGCATGAATTTTGCATCCTTACTGTGGAATGTGTTAAGCTCCAGAATTACGTGTTTGGCGAGTCGAGCCACGGTAGGACTGATACCTCCTGCCGCTGTGAGATACGCTTTGCAGGTGTCTGCGCCCTCCTCAATGTCGCTTACCTCAAGGATAGCCCAGTCGATGTCGCCATAAAAACCATAGCGCAGCTCCTGTGCCATGTGGCTTAGATGGATGTCATTATATGCTATCTCTCCCTGATTTACGCTTTTGCGGAAAGAAGGATTTGTAGTATAAGGTGCGCGATATTTAATGGCGTGAGCCTCAGCGAGCACTCCGTCGGTGCTTTGTCCTGTAGATGCTCCTGTGAAAATACTAACCTGAAATTCTCTTCCTGCCGCATGTTCTGCCTCTGCAATCTTGGCAAGCTCGCGTGTAACGGCTTTTGCCGTTCCTGCAGGAGTAAATCCGCTAAGTCCTAAACTATCTCCATTTTTTATCAGTGCGGCAGCCTCAGCTGCTGTAATGCGTGTGTAAGCCATACTGTTATGATTTTCGTTTATATCTTTAGGGTTAATTTGTGTTCCGCTTATTCCTATTACGGGACACCCTTGCAAATATATAAAATTTTACTTAAATATAACTTGTTTTCCTGTTAATTATGCTTTTTATTGTAATAAAACCGAGGATAGAGAAATACAAAGAGAAACATAAGCATTTAAACCCCATATATTTACGATATAAAAAGATATAGCTAACGAAGCGTTATCTATACTCTGACGCATCGTTAGCTATATCCTTATTAATCTTAAAGTATGAGGTTATCTCCTTCTTGACCGTTCCACCATTCCTCTTGACAGGAACATAAACAGGAAATAGAATACCGTTCCCGAAACGAGTCCTGCCACTGCATCAATGGCATAGTGTGCCTGTATGTACACCGTTGCCATACATAGGAACACATAGAACGGCAACATACAATAGAGAAGACGCCTATTACGTGTGTGCCAAACCAACAACATTATCACCGTACTTATACCTACATGACTGCTCGGAAAGGCTGCCGTGGGGCGTTCGCCTGCTGCCTTTGCATCTTCTACAAGCTGATAGAAGATGCCATCGGTATATCCTGGACTGGGCAAACACTCTGTATGGGAATTGAAATAGTCGTGCAGATTGGGGAAAACTCCTGCCGCTATCTGGTCTATGCCTACTGCTTTATAATAGAAAGTAGGGCCTGTAACAGGAACAAGAACAAAGATCACGTAATACGCAAAGAACGATGCCATGATGACAAATGCAGCCCGCTCATATTCAGAATACCTCCACACGAAATAATATATTGCGGCAAGCACTATCATTGGATAGTACGAAGCGTACCCCATATCCATAAGTTCGCTGACCACAGGATATGAGAATTTCTGAGCGAAATATAGTGCTGGCTGACAGCCAAACACACTTTGTTCTACCCCCGCAAATAGGTGATCGAGGTTGGGAAGCATACGGTTTAGCTCATAGGTGTCGGGGTACCACCAGCTCAAAAGTGCCATCTGCACAGTGATACGAGCAAACTTCGTGAAGCGGCAGGGTACCATTCTGTATACTCCCCACATAGCAAACGTTACTACAGCGATACGCACTCTTCCCCACACCATTGCCTCTGGGTTCACCACTTTTGTATACATAAAGAACACCATGAGCATAGTTAGCATCAGGTAAACAAGCATCACCCACTCCATGGCAAATAGTCCGCGCTGTGGCTTTGCCTCTATCTTGAACAAGTCTTTAATATTAAATCCAGCCTTCATCTTTATACCATTTCATTGTTATCTTCACTCCTCGCTCCAGGTTATACTCAGGGTTGAAACCCAATTCCTGCCTTGCAGCACTTATGTCGCAACGCCAGTTGCGCTGCTTCATGATATAGTATTTGTCACGGTTCAATGCAGAAATCTTCCCCGTAAGATGTGCAAAAGCCTCTGCTACTACCGACACCACCTTGAGAAACCATAATGGAGCCACGATGCGAAGCACGTGTTTTATGCCGAGTTCCTTCTTTATCAAATCGCTAAAGGTGCGTGATGAGTACACCTCACCATCACTCAGGATAAAGCTCTTGCCACACACGCCACTTCGGGAAAGGGCAAGAAAGACCGCCTGAACCACATCCTTTACATATATAAATGTGATATCTTGACGCTTGTAGCCAACGGCAAAGTCTACGTGTTTCTTAATGCTCTCTGCCATCATGAAATAGTCTTTCTCCCTCGGACCATACACTCCCGTCGGTCTGAGAATTACGAAGGGGAAGTCTGACAATGAGCGTAGGTAGTCTTCCGCCATGAGTTTGCTCTTGCCGTATGCCGTGTTCGGCTGTGGCGTGTCGCTGTCTGTTATCTCTTTATACGGCTGTTGTTCACGTATAGCACCAAGGATGCTCAAGCTACTGACAAAGACAAATCTCTTTATCGACATTTGTGTTTCTCTCAAAGCATCCACAAGATGCTTCGTTCCCTCGGTGTTTGTCTTAAAGAAATCCTGTCTGTTCAGACATTTTGTTACCCCCGCAGCATGTACCACATAGTCGAATGTGTGTCCCGAAAGCTGCACTTTGAGTTTCTCTTTATCATCAAGGTCGAGTTCTATGAAGTTTATTCCTGGTTGCTGCAGGTACTTTCGCGAGCTACTGCGCCTTATTGCCGCCCACACCTCCATGTCTCTATCGAGAGCTTCCTCTACGATAAAGCTACCTATGAAGCCTGTTGCCCCAGTTACAAGTATTCTTTCTTTTTCCATTTTTTGCTTCTTTCTGCTTGCAAATGTAAGCAAAATATTTTGTAATATGATTTTTTGGTTACTATTTCCACCTACCTTTTGCCCATCACAAATATTTTTTATAATATTGCATACTTATTACGAACGTTCATATTTATACGATTAACATAAACACGAAATATTATTAACAATAAATACAAACATGAAAAAAAATCTACTTCAATTAGCTTTGTTCAGCATGATAACATTGCAAGCCACCTCTGTGTCCGCTCAAGACACAAAGGCAGAATATGCAAACATCTCGTCTGGAGCAGCTACAGCTATCTCGCCAAACGGCAATTACGTAGTGGGAATAGGGTCTACAAGCGACGATGGGAAATTCTCGAGTTTCCTTTGGGATACTACTACAAAGAAGAATGTCCTAACCACAACTTACAATGATGACGACTTCAGCAAGGGCGGAATGTTCAATTATGTGAACAATAGTGGTGTCATTGCAGGAGCATCTAAGAGTAAAGACCTCTACAAATATACTCCTGCCACCGACTGGAATGATGCCTACACCACATATTTCGTTACGGCAACCGTATGGAAAGATGGTGTTCCGACATATCTAGGAATAGGCGACCAGACAATAAGCGACTTTGAATATGAATACGATGGTAGTTATGCCGTATCCGTTTCTGCCGACGGCAACACCGTGGCAGGATATATTTACAAGGTTTATATGCCGTCTATTGCCTGTGGATGGAAATACAATTCCACTACAGACAAGTACGATTTCTATAAGTATTCCTTACCTGTAACAAATGCTCTTTCATGTATTAACGGCATGTCGGCAGACGGAAAAGTGGCTGTCGGCTACGTGCAATACGATGGTTGCAAGCGTCCTGCGATATGGACATCTGCAGATAAATGCAAGGAAATGAACCTCGACATCGACCCAAGCGAGAGCTATGGCGGTGAGGCTGCTGCCGTTAGTCCCGATGGAAAATATGCCTTGGTATATGTCAACAGTGGCAAAGCTCCACGTATTGCCATATATGACATACAGTCAGAACAGACTAAATATGTATCCATTACTGATGCTTATCAAGTGAAAGGACTTACTATAGACAACTTCGGAAACTTCTTCTGCATCGTTACGGATAACGAGAATTATGCAGACAAGACATACTATTATTCTGCCGAAAGTGCATCTCTCATCAGCATAGACCACTTTATGGAGACCTACGCACCTGAGCTTACAAACACTAAAGTGGACAATTCGTGCATTCCAGTTGCATTGTCGGCTGACGGAAAAAGCCTTGTTGGCAACACCAATAATTATGGTTCGTACAGCTCTTGGTATCTAAAGTTCGACAACGGAGAGACGGTTCTCAACGCCGTAGAGAATGTAAAAGTATATCAAACTGGTATGAACAAGCTCACCATTAGCTGGGATGCTGTCAAGAACCTACCTGATGGTGTTGAGCTAAACAAGTATCTCGTTTACGTAAACGGTACTAACATGGGTGCTGTTGATGCTAAAGACAACATTACAAAATATAGTTTCGACGTCTCTGAAGGTAAATATTCGGTAGACGTTAAAGCCTTGTGTATGAAGGGCGACAAGCAGATTTTGTCGGATGTCTCCGCTGGAGCATCTTTCATAGTACCTGCTTCTTACGCATTCCCTATTACTGAGGACTTCGAAAGTCAGAGTTTTACCACAAACTATTGGACACGTGAAGTGGTGAAAGGCAACCTTAACGAGGTAATAAACTGGAACATTTCTGGCGGAAACTCATACGACTACGAGAACTCATCCTACTTCGCTTCTACGCTTTCTATCTCTAAGGAGCCTGTACAAATGATTCTCACTTCCCGCTTCCTAGATGCAACAAACGTGGAGAAACCTTACCTGTCGCTATATGGTAACCTTACATATATCAACGAGGTTCCTAAGGATCTCAACTCCGATTTCCTTGACATTGAATATTCTTACGACGGGGAAACATGGAATATAGTAAAGAGTGTTCCAGCAAAAGATGTTACACCTTACGTATGGAGTTTCTATAAGATTGACCTTGACGAGCTGGCTGGTAAGGCGTTCCAACTCAGATTTAACATGCACGGCGAAGGTAAGGCACAGTTGCGTTGGGCTATAGACTACGTTACTATAGGCTCCGAACTTTCTGCTGCTCCTGAAGGAGTGAAGGCTATTAAGAATGGTAACACTGTGAACGTTTCTTGGAAGAATACATTCGGTGCATACGAAGTTTCCTATCTGACAAACTCTAATGTTATTCCTGAATTCAACGTAGGTAATGAAGGACAATCACTAATATCTGCCGTTGATATGCCTGCAGAGAAGCTCGCCGATTATGTTGGACAGTATATTTCTTCTGTATCTTCGTTCATCTATGATGACCCATCTATGGAGTCGGCACAAAAGACTCAGGCTGAAGCTATAGTATATGAGGACGGCATTGAGGTTAGTCGCCAGGCTTTCGACAAAGATGTTGCCGACAACCCATACACATCTACCGTGGCTCTCTCTACTCCTGTACAGATAAAGGAAGGTAAGAATTACCGCATTGCAGTACGTATCCACGACTACGACAGCAAGCAGACACCGCTCTACTATCAGACAAGCATGGAGTCGGCTACTGGTACTACCGACCTCTACTCTGAGGATGAAGGAAAGACATGGAACAATATCAACGATTTCAATAAAGATGATGCTGACGGCAGAGGAATGTGTATATGGCCTATCCGCGCCAATATAACAGAGACTGCCACTACCGTAGACAATCCACAACTCGACAACGCTCTTGTGGCATACAACGTTTATCGCAACGGCGAGAAAGTTAACACTACTGCGGTTTACGCAGCACAGCCTACGTTCACAGATGTTACTGACGATGCCAACGCCAAATACACAGTACAAGCATTCTATGCCGACGGCAGAGTGTCGGAAATATCTGAACCATGCACTGCCACACTATCTGCTATCGACAACACCTTTGCCGACGGCTCTCTGAATGTTGTATTGAACAACAACGAAATCAGTATCAATGGTTCATTTGACAACGCTTCTCTCGTAAGCGCAAACGGACTTGCCATAAGAAGCGACCTAAAGAATGGTTTCAGCACCGCAGACTTAGCTAAGGGTGTGTATATCCTTACCGTAAACAAAAACGGCAAAAAGGCAACATACAAGCTGAACGTAAGATAAGAATAGGCTCTATTTAAGGGAAAACAAAACTGTTTTTCTATATTTTGCATACCACCATGTATTACAAAACATGGTGGTATGCGTCGAATATATAGGTATAGGTTATTATATATATATAAACGTATCTATTATCTTTTTTAGAACAAAGTATTATCACTATGAATATAAAAGAACTTACAAGACAAGCTGAAGTAGACCGCAGAAGACTTATCGAAGTGGTTTACAATGCTGGTGCCGGACATATCGGTGGCGATTTGTCATGCCTTAACGTCATGACTGCTCTCTATTTCAAGTACCTTAACGTTGACCCTAAAGACCCTAAGAACCCAGAGCGCGACCGCTTCATCCTTAGTAAAGGACATTGTGTGGAAGCCCTCTACGTAACTCTTGAGGCTAAAGGTTTCCTGAAAAAAGAGATTACAGACACGCTCGGAAAATATGGTTCAATACTCAGCGGACACCCTACAATAGAAGTGTCTGGCATAGAGGTTAACACTGGAGCACTGGGACACGGACTACCTATAGGTGTAGGTATGGCTATCGCCGCAAAGATGGATAAGAAAAGCTATAAGACATTCGTAATGATGGGTGACGGTGAGCAAGGCGAAGGCTCTATCTACGAAGCAGCTATGGCTGGTAACCAATATAAACTCGACAATCTCGTGGCTATCATCGACCGCAACCACCTGCAGATTAGTGGTAACACGGAGGATGTGATGGCTCTGGAAAACATTAAAGAACGCTGGACAGCCTTCGGATGGGATGTGAAAATCATGAACGGCGACGATATGGAAGATATCGTAAAGACCATCGATAGTATAGATTATACTTGCGGCAAGCCTCATCTGCTCGTGTCGAACACTACTAAAGGCAAGGGCGTATCTTATATGGAGAACATTGCTAAGTGGCATCACGGCATGCCTAACGAGGAGCAGTACAAACAGGCTCTCGCAGAGATTGACGAAAGAATAAAGAACCTTTAAACACACATTTTGAACTATGATAGCTTGTAGAAAGAGTTTTACTGACACTTTGCTGGAACTGGCAAAGCAGGACAAGGATATTGTTGCAGTTACAACCGATGCACGTGGTTCTGTAACACTGAACGACTTTGCCGACCAACTGCCGGAGCAGTTCGTTGAATGTGGTATCGCAGAACAAGATGCTGTCGGCATTGCCGCAGGTCTGGCTCATAGCGGAAAGAAGGTTTTTGCATGCGGACCGGCTTGTTTCTATGTGGCACGAAGCCTTGAACAAGTAAAAGTAGACATGGCTTACAGTGAGAACCCTGTTAAGATTCTCGGAGTAAGCGGTGGCGTAGCATACGGTGCTCTCGGCGCAACACACCACAGTCTGCATGACATTGCTGCCTTGCGCACATTTCCTGGCATGAACATCGTATTGCCTTGCGATGCAAGACAGACACGCAAACTTGTAAAGTTGCTCGTTGATTTCCCTCATCCTGTATATGTACGTGTAGGTCGCGCCGCTGTGCCTGATGTATACGAGAATGACAATTTCGATTTCCAGTTGGGTAAGGCAAATATGCTTCTCGATGGTAAAGACCTTACCATCATCGGATGCGGAGAAACGGTTTACCATGCTTATCAGGCTGGTTTGCAACTGAAAGAACAGGGTATTAGCGCACGTGTTCTTGATATGTCTTCACTGAAACCTTACGATGCAGAGGCTATAAAGAAAGCTGCTGCCGATACTGGAAGAATTATAACCGTTGAGGAGCACAGTCAGTTTGGAGGTCTGGGAGGTATAGTAACAGAAACGCTTTCAGAGAACCCCGTACCTGTACGTATTATAGGTATACCAGATGAAAACGTAGTACACGGAAACAATAAAGAGATTTTCCACCACTACGGAATGGATGCTGAAGGTATCGTGAAGAGTGCGCTCGACTTCTTGAAGAAATAATATTATTCGCAATAAAGGAGAATTAAAGGTATGCATATTTTAGCATAACCTTTAATTCTCTTAATTCTTAAATAAGATATACAGGAATCTTTCCTGTTATCACCTAATACTATAATACAGAATGAACAACTATATAATAGCTATTGACCAAAGCACTTCGGCAACAAAAGCTATGCTCTTCAACGAGCAATGCGAGATGCTGCAGCGTGTAAACGTGGAACATCATCAATACTATCCTAAGGCAGGATGGGTGGAACATGATGCCGAAGAGATATACAACAATGTGCTGATGGCTGTCAAGGAACTGATGCGAGACGCTGATATGGATGCCTGCTACTCTATGGCTATAACGAACCAAAGGGAGACAGTAGTGGTTTGGGACAAGACAACGGGCAAGCCTGTGTACAATGCCGTAGTATGGCAATGTATGCGTGGTGCTGAAATATGCAACAAGCTAAAAGCTGAAGGCTATGGAAAGATGGTCATGGAGAAGAGCGGTCTACTTATCGACCCTTATTTTGCAGCAAGCGGAGCTAAGTGGATCCTTGATAATGTGGAAGGCGCAAGAACGAAGGCACAACAAGGAGAGCTACTGATGGGAACAATGGAATCATGGCTGATATGGAAACTAACCGACGGCAAACGCCATGTGTCTGACTATACTAATGCTTCTCGTACCATGCTGATGAATATCCATACCTTGCAATGGGACGATGACTTGCTCAAGCTCTTTGACATTCCACGCTCTATGATGCCAGAACTTTTGCCTTGCGATGGCGTGTTCGGTGAAACAACGGTAGGGGGCGTATTCGACCAGCCTATCACTATTGCTGGCGTACTCGGAGACTCTCACGGAGCACTGACAGGACAGATGTGCTTTGAGGAAGGACTCGGAAAAGCTACATACGGCACTGGCTCTTCGGTAATGGTAAATATCGGTGAGAAGGCGGCTGTCGCTCCTGAAGGATTGGTAACGTCTATCGGATTTGCTGCCTTAGGAAAGGTGTTCTATGCTTTTGAGGGTAATATCCACAGTACGGGAGCAACATTGAAATGGCTACAAGAACAACTGAAGATGATTGCTTCGCCTGGCGATGTGGAAGCAGAGGCTACGTCGGTAGAAGACAATGGTGGAGTATATTTCGTACCTGCATTTGCTGGATTGGGTGCTCCTTGGTGGAACGACAACGTGAAAGCCGCCGTAACAGGAATGACTTTCGCCACTACACGTGCCCACTTCCTGCGTGCTGCCCTTGAGTCTATTGCCTATCAAGTGAACGACCTTGTAAAGGCTATGACCACGAAAGCTGGCATTAATCTAAAGGAGATTCGTGTAGACGGAGGCCCTACAAAGAACAAGTTCCTTATGCAGTTTCAGGCTGATTGCCTAAGAGTACCTGTTAATCGCTCTGATGTAGAGGAGGCTTCAGCCCTTGGAGCCGTTGTCATGAACGGGCTTTCACGCAAGGTTTGGAATAGCTTTGAAGATGTGGCGAAGCTTAGACATAGCAAATGGCGCATAGAAGCTCAAGATAACGAGGCGTGGATTAATAAGAACATCGAGGGATGGCACAAAGCAGTTAAGCAACTGATTAAATAAACCGGCCTAGAACCCACACTGGTACCCACCCTAGAACCCACCCTAACCCTCCCAAAGGGAGGGGATGGAGTTTGCTTTGCATTTGGTACCCACCCTAACCCTCCCAAAGGGAGGGGATGGAGTTTGCTTTGTTTATGATACAGAGGAAACAATATTGTGGGGATTAAATATTGCGATGATTAAATATTATGGCAATTAAAG
>CAVKAH010000001.1:15420-54115 GCA_963654095.1 Oscillospiraceae bacterium | reverse complement strand
GAGTACTATATACCGTGTTGATAAGAAACGCTTCGGTTATCAGTTTATGATGTACTACAATGCTGGAGGTAAGAACGCATCCCACCCTAAAGGGGAAAGAATTGGCGTGGCATTCTCTAACGACATGAAGAAATGGACACGCTATAAAGCAAACCCTATCTTTGCACACGACACCGACGGCACAATTACGGGTGATGCACAAATCGTTAAGATGAACGACCTATACGTAATGTTCTATTTCTCTGCTTTCAACCCTTCAAGGGATTATTATGCTTACAATACATTTGCGGCAAGTCGCGACATGATACACTGGCAAGACTGGCAGGGAACAGACCTTATCATTCCATCAAAGCCGTATGATGAGATGTTTGCTCACAAGAGCTATGTAGTGAAACACAAAGGGGTGGTTTACCATTTCTATTGTGCAGTAAACAACAGTGGACAAAGAGGTATCGCCGTAGCTACAAGTGTACCTATGGGTAAGAGCGAAGTAAATTTCCCTACTCCTGAACCTGTCGGCAAACGTTCTGACATTAGCCTCAACGACAAGTGGCAAATAACATTCGACGGCAAAACTTTCACAAAAGATATTCCGTTTAACCTTGATGATTATTATGGAGCTTTACAGAAAGAACATGGTAATCTGCACGGCAAGGCTGTGCTTAAAAAGACTTTCATTGCCCCTACGCTAGAAGGTAAAGAATATTTTCTGCGCTTTGAGGGTGTAGGTACATATTGCGACATCATCCTAAATGGAAAGAACCTTGGTTCTTATGACATCGGAAGGACAACGGAGACTATCTACATTACAAACAATATTATACTCGGCAAGGAGAATAAGTTGGAAGTACGTATCTCTCATCCTAAAAGTATCACCGATATGCCATGGGTGTGCGGTGGATGCAGCTCGGAATGGGGATTCAGTGAGGGTTCACAACCTTTCGGTATATTTCGCCCAGTAGTATTGGAAATAACTGACAAAGTACGCATCGAGCCTTTCGGTGTTCATGTTTGGAGTAACCAGCAATGCGACAGTATCTTTGTTGATACAGAAGTAAAGAACTACGGAACTGAGCAAGCTACACTCCAACTCATTAACAAACTGTCTGAATCTACAGGCAAACAAGTAGTTCGTCTTACTGACGAAATTACTCTTCAGCCAGGAGAAACAAAGACTATTCGTCAACAGTCTGCCGTGGAGAATCCTAAACGATGGAGTATTGAGAAGCCTTATCTATATAATCTCAACTCGATGATTAAACGTAATGGTAAGGCTACCGACGATTTACTCACCACATTTGGCTTCCGCAACATATCATGGCCTCTAACGAGACATGATGATGACAAACGTTTCTTCTTGAACGGAAAGCCGCAATACATCAATGGCGTTTGTGAGTATGAACATATCTTTGGGCAAAGCCACGCTTTCTCCCCTGAACAGATTGAGGCTCGTATGAAAGAGGTTATGGGAGCTGGCTTTAATGCTTTCCGTGATGCACACCAGCCTCACAACCTTTTATATAAGAAGATTATCGATGAGAACGGTATCTTATGGTGGCCTCAGTTCTCTGCTCATATATGGTATGACACACCACAGTTTAAGGAGAGCTTTAAACGACATCTCATACAATGGGTAAAAGAGCGTCGCAACTCTCCATCTGTCATCCTTTGGGGATTACAAAACGAGAGTACTATTCCTGCGGAATTTGCAAAAGAATGTTCCGACATCATCCGTTCACTCGACCCTACTTGCGGCACACAACGTCTTGTTACGACATGTAACGGAGGGGAAGGAACTGATTGGAACGTGGTTCAGAACTGGAGCGGCACTTACGGAGGAAAACTTGAAGACTATGCTAAAGAACTTTCTCGCAACGACCAACTGCTGAACGGAGAATATGGAGCATGGCGAACTTTAGGCAATCATACAGGGGAACGCTATACTGAAGAGAAGCAATGCGACATCCTTGAACGCAAGATACAATTGGCAGAAAGCGTGAAGGATAGTGTTTGCGGACAATTCTTATGGACTCTGCAGAGTCATGACAACCCAGGAAGAAGACAGCCAGAAGAAGGACTGCGCATGATTGACAAGGTGGGACCATTCAATCATAAGGGACTTTTCACTACTTGGGAACAACCTGTTGATGCCTTCTATCTATATAAATCACACTATGTTAATGCTGACAAGGAGCCTATGGTGTATATCGTGCCTGCCGTTCGCCCAGACAGCATACGAGTTTATAGTAATTGCGAAAAGATTACTCTATCATGCGGTTCTTGGAGCGAAACTAAGACGATGGATAAAAAGAAGAATACATCGCTATTCAAATTCTATAACGTAAAACTTGACGGCGACGCTTTAATGGCTCAAGCATACCATAACGGAAAGATTGTCAGCAGAGACTCTCTTGCTCTCGATTCTTATCACGCATGGAATGAAGATATAATAAAACCAGAGAACGACTACAACTATATAGCCCGCATCAACTGCGGAGGAGATAGCTATACAGATAGTTTCGGATTGACTTGGATGCAAGACAACACAAACTGGTCTACATCATGGGGTAGTCTATTCAAAAAAGAGACAAGTCCATACCAAACGAGTCAGACATTCAACAAATATCTATTTACATCTCCTCTATTCAGGACATCACGATTTGGCAGACATTTTCTGTCATACTCTATCCCTGCAGAACCAGGAGACTATCGCATAGAACTGTATTTCGTAGAACCGTGGTATGGCAGAGGAGAATCGCTAATAACCGACTATGAGGGTTACCGTCTCTTTGACGTGGCTATAAACGATAGTACATACATCCACAACCTTGACATTTGGGCACAAGCACGTTACGGAAAGCCATACAAACGTGTACTGAACATACATAATACAGGGAAAGAAATTAAGATTAACTTCCCTAAAGTCAATGCTGGGCAGGCTATCATTTCTGCAATAGCTGTGGCAACAAAGAACCAAAGCACAAAGCCTGTTATCATGAAAGACTCTAAAGAGAGTATGACCATGTGGGCAGACTTTGAGAAAGAGATATACACAGCAACTCCTGATAGTTTGTTACCACCAAAGACAAACAGTACTATCACGGCGGAAGGTATTCTGCATAAAGGAACAATGAACTTTGAGTATAACGTCGGAGTGGCAAAGGTCTACGCTCTTCGCTTCCGCTACTATAACCCAGAGAAGGAGCGCATCCTACATGTTAAGATCACCGACCTCAACGGTGTAGTTTACAAGGAGGATGACATAACATTCGTGAAGACACCTGAAAAGAAAACAAAGCGTCGCAATACAAGTATCACGACAGGTACTCAGACAAATGCTGGCAGCTACAAGGTGAAACTCACGGGTGAAGGCATCGACAAGATGATATTCGACAAGCTAACCATTGAGTAGTCATCGCTACAAAACAGCATTACGATATTAACCGAAACAACTTATATCTAAACGTAAGACCCCTTTGGATGTTATATATACGCCAAAGAGGTCTTTATTTTTTCTAACAAAAGGAATAATCACATTTTTATAGTACATAATATATGTACATGCGTCCTAATATTATAACAGAAAAATTATGAAAAAGACAATTATATCAGCATTAGCATTGCTCGCAGCTGCCTCAGGTGCTGTGGCGCAAAACAATAGCGTGCTCACACAACGACAGTATCTGAGTGGACACGGATGTGATGACATGGTACAATGGGACTTCTACTGCACTGGTGGTAACAACTCTGGCAAATGGACAAAAATTGGAGTGCCTTCTTGTTGGGAACTTCAAGGATTTGGCACATACCAATATGGTATGAAGTTCTATGGCAAAGCATTCCCTGAAGGTGTAGCCGATGAAAAGGGTATGTATAAGTATGAGTTTAAACTACCAAAAGAATGGGCAAACCATCATATTGAACTTGTCTTTGAGGCTTCTATGACCGACACTCAGGTAATGATAAATAAACGCAAGGCTGGTTCAAAACACATGGGTGCTTTCTATCGTATAACATACGATGTAACTGACCGTGTATTCTTCGGGGACAAGAAGAACCTTTTGGAGGTTACTGTTAGTAAAGAAAGTGAGAACGCAGGTGTAAATCTGGCGGAGCGTCGAGCTGACTACTGGAACTTCGGTGGTATTTTCCGTCCTGTTTTCATTGTTTGCAAACCTGCACTTAATATTGAACGTACTGCAATCAATGCTACGGCAAATGGAGAATTCAATGCTTATGTTCTTCTTAACCATGCTATAGATGGAGCTAAGGTTAAGACAACTATCAGCGATATGAACGGAAAGAAGGTTGCCGAGAATACTACTGATGTGCGTAAAGGTAGCGACCATGCTGATGTGGCATTTAAAGTCAACAATCCTAAATTGTGGACTGCAGAAACTCCAAATAGATATAAAGTTGATTTCGCCCTTATCGACGCTAACGGTAAAACGCTACATATAGAGAAAGACAAATTTGGATTCCGCACTATAGAGACACGAGAAAGCGACGGATTGTATATCAATGGAAAGAAAGTAAATATCCGTGGTGTTAACAGACACAGTTTCCGCCCAGAAAGTGGACGTACTCTTTCTTATCAAAAGAACCTTGAGGATGTTAAGCTTATAAAGAGCATGAACATGAATGCCGTACGCCTTTCCCACTACCCTGCCGACCCTGAATTCTACGACATTTGCGACAGTCTCGGTCTTTATGTCATGGATGAACTTAGCGGATGGCATGGACATCACGAGACTATTAATGGACAGAAGCTAATTCGCGAGATGGTTACTCGCGACGTTAACCATCCTTCTATCATCTGGTGGAGTAATGGCAACGAAAAAGGATGGAACACAGAACTCGACTGTGAGTACCACAAGTGGGACATACAAAAACGCCCTGTATTACATCCACAAGGAAATTTCAGCGGATACGAGACTATGCACTATCGCTCTTATGGTGAGAGCAACGAATATATGCGCAAGCCAGAGATATGGATGCCTACAGAATTCCTGCATGCTCTTTATGACGGAGGTGCTGGTGCTGGACTTTACGACTATTGGGAGGTTATGCGCCAATGGCCTCGTTGTGCTGGTGGTTTCATCTGGGCTCTTGTTGACGAAGGAGTGAAACGTGTTGACATGAACGGAATGATTGACAACGTCGGAAACTATGCTGCTGATGGCATCGTAGGCCCTCACCACGAAAAGGAAGGCAGCTACTATACAGTAAAACAGATATGGAGCCCTGTTCAGATATTCATGCCGGAACAATTCAACGGAACGCTGAATGTAGAGAATCGTTATAATTTCCTCTCTCTAAACGGAGTGAAGTTTAACTACGACTATGTCAAATACATTGGCTCTAAAGAGAGTTCTATAAAACATGGCACAGTGAATGGTGCCAACATCGCTGCTGACTCAAAGGGACAGATTACTGTCGGTGAAGCTCCAAAAGATGCTAATGCTCTGAAAGTTAAAGTGGTTGACCAATATGGCGAAGAAGTATTCACATGGGTATTCAAGCTGAAAGATGCTGACAAGTTATACGCACAGGCAAAGAGCGGCAAACGTCCTCAGATACAAGGCAATGTTGTCAAGGCTGGAAACGTAACATATACGTTCAATGAGAAAGACGGAACCTTGAGTAGCGTCGTTACAACAAAGGGAGACTATAAGTTCAACAACGGTCCTCGTTTCTTTGCATATCGCCGAACTGACCGTTCTATGGATCAGTTCTACAACCACGACGACAAGGAAGCAGAGAAGAAGAAAACCACATATACTGAATATGATGAGCAAGGTAAGTTTGATAAGTTAACGACCTCTGAAGGAGAGAACGATACTCTTATCGTTACATCCACATATAAGTTAGGCTCTTTGCAGAAAGCTGAATGGCACATTGCTCCCGATGGTGGTGCTCGCCTTGTATATACATATACATTCAATGGTGTTGTTGACCTCATGGGTGTTAAGTTTGATCTTCCTGAGGATGAAGTAAAACATAAAGAATGGCTTGGCAATGGTCCGTATCGTGTATGGAAAAACCGCATCCACGGTCCACAACTTGGCATTTGGTCTAACGACTACAATGATCCAATCCCAGGAGAGAGCTTCGACTACCCTGAATTTAAGGGATATTTCGCTGGTGTGCAGTGGATGAAACTCTCTACAAAGACGGGAACTATCACCATGCAACCAAGCAATAGCACCAAAGATTACGTAGGTGTTTATCAGCCTCGCGATGGTCGCGACCAGTTGCTATATACTCTTCCCGAAACAGGAATAAGCTTCATGCAGGTGATACCTGCCGTACGCAATAAGGTGAACACAACCGACCTCAACGGACCTTCTGCCCTTCCTGTATGGGCTAACGGAAGCTACACTGGAGAGGTAAGTCTGAACTTTGAATAAAGATTTATAGGACAGCTCGAACTTCTTTGACTACTCGAATTTCTCTTATTATTATGAGGGGTTCGAATAGTCTAAGTAGTTCGAGCTTTACCAATTATAAAAATGATGAGAAAAATACTATCCCTAATAATATCCGCCGCAGCCCTGCCTGTATTTGCAGGCACTACGCAGCAGTCCACATCTACTTCCCCCACATGGTATGAGCAATTCTGCCAACCGCAGAGTCAGGCTAAGCCATGGACATTCTGGTACTGGATGTTCGGAAATGTTAGCGATGAAGGCATCCGTTTGGACCTGCATGCCATGCACGATGCTGGCATCAAAGGCTTCTATCTCATGCCAATAAAAGACCCTGCCGATAGCAAAGACGGTCTCGGTGGCTCTTCACGACAGTTGTCTCCTGAATGGTGGAAGAGGATTAACACAGTATTCCACACTGCCGACAGTCTTGAATTAGAGATGGGAATACATTTCTGCGATGGTTTCGCTCTCGCTGGTGGTCCCTGGATCAAGCCTGAAGAATCTATGCAGAAAGTAGTTTGGAGCGACACCATAGTGGATGGACGACATTTCAACGGCAAGAACAGAATAAAATTGTCCGTGCCGAAGGGTATCTACAAAGACTATTACGAAGATATCGCCCTCTATGCCTATCCTGCAACCTATGCTGATGCACGAAAGCCAAAAACATCAGTGGAGTTTCCTTTTAAATCTACTAAGCCTTGCGATATCGTGATGCAATACGATGAGCCGTTCACTCTACGCAACGTAGAGATTGTTACTGGCGGTAACAACTATCAAGCTCACCGTTTCAAGGTTTATGCCTCTGACAATGGTATCGACTACAAGTTTGTAAGGGAGATATACCCAGCACGACAGGGCTGGCAGAACACCGATGCCCTTGCAACATACGCAATACCTGCAACAACGGCAAAATATTTCAAGTTTCATTGGACTCCAGAGGGGAGCGACCCAGGGAGCGAAGATATGGATGCAGCGAAATGGAAACCTAACCTAAAGATTGGCGGAATAAATCTTGGCTCAGAACCCGTTATTGACGGCTATGAGGGTAAGTCGGGTATCGTTTGGCGAGTATCTAAGGAATTTCCTATTGCCAACAACGAGTGTGTCGACCCTTCAAAAGTGGTTGACCTTACTGACAAGCTGTTGCTTTCTTCGTCTAAGGATACTCTGCTCGAATTCTCCTTACCTAAGGGTAAATGGCACATTGTGCGCATAGGGCATACTTCTACTGGACACACTAACGCTACAGGTGGAGGAGGCAGAGGACTGGAATGTGATAAGTTTTCTACTGCTGCCGTAGATAAACAGTTTAACAACTGGTTTGGCGAAATATATCGCCATGCTCCGCAAGATATTGTGAAGAAGGTGTTGAAGCGACTGCATGTAGACAGTTGGGAGGCTGGTTCACAAAACTGGAGCACGAGCTTCATGGACGAATTCAAGAAGCGACGTGGTTACGCTCTTAAGCCTTGGCTACTCCTTTATGCAGGAGTGCCTATGCAATCACAAGAACAGTCTGAAAAGATTTTAAGAGATATACGTCTCACAATTGGCGACTTGATAAACGATGTATTCTTCACGGAAGTAAGAACTCTCGCTGACAAATACGGAATGAAGTTGTCTACAGAGTGTGTTGCCCCGACAATGGTGAGCGATGGACTGCGCCACTATCAGTTTGCCGACTATCCAATGGGCGAATTTTGGCTTAATAGTCCTACACACGACAAGCTCAACGATATGCTTGATGCAGTGAGTGGCGCACATATATATGGAAAAAACATTATTCAGGCAGAAGGGTTTACCGAGGTTAGAGGTACATGGGATGAGCATCCTGCTATGCTCAAAAAGCTTCTCGACCACAACTACTGTGTGGGAATAAACAGTATTGTATTCCATGTCAACACACATAATCCATATATTGACCGTGCACCGGGAATGACTCTCGATGGTATCGGAACATTCTTTCAACGAGACAACACATGGTGGAGGGAAATGCCTGTATTCGACAAATACATATCCAAGACGCAAGCTCTCTTGCAATATGGTAAACCTGTAAGCGACATCGCAGTATATATCGGCGATGAAATGCCACGACGAGCTATATTGCCAGAAAGACTTGTGAACACATTACCAGGACTTTTCCTTGAGAAGACGCTCAAAGAAGAGGCTGCACGCAAGGCTAACGTGGGACAGCCTTTAGAAACAAGTCCTGTGGGAGTTACCCACACCAAGAACATGACCAAAGCTGACGATTGGGTTAATGCGCTCAACGGATACCGCTATGACTCTTTTAATCATGACGTACTCGATGGTTGCCGTGTAGAGAACGGCAAACTTATTACCCGTGGCGGTACAGAATACAAGGCTTTTGTAGTTCCGCAAACAAGACTGATGAACCCCGACAGAATTGTTACTGCATGGTCTACCATCGACTCTATCGCCCGACTCGGTGTACCTGTTATTAAAGAGGCTTGGAAAGAAAAAGACCTCTCTATGCTTGGCATTAAACGTGATGCTGCTCTTCCTGAGGGAATTGACTTCACTCATCGCCACGCCACTGATGCAGACATCTATTTTATCAGTAACCAGAGCGATTCTACAAAGCATTTCATCCCTAAGTTCCGTGATACTCGCAAATACTGTTATATCGTGGATGCTGAGAATGACAGAATAATAGAATGGAATAACGATACGGAGATTTCTCTTCCTTCAGCAAACTCTCTATTCTTTGTATATACAGACAAAGCTATTCCAGCAAACTGCCTATATCAACCTAAACAGAGCGGAGAGATGATACCTCTCGCAAACAAGTCATGGAAGGTGTCCTTCGAGAAAACGGGTAAGTGTATCGAAATGACGGATTTGAAAGATTGGACTTCCTTTACATCTGACAATAGTATTCGCTATTATTCTGGACATGCTACCTACGAAACGACATTCAAACGCAGCAAGAATGTCGGCACCAATGAGTGTGTGCACATTAATCTTGGAGAAGTAGAGAACATCGCCACTATATACGTAAATGGCAAAGAGTGTGGCACAGCTTGGCGTGCACCATTCACCGTAGACATAACTGAGGCTGTGAAGAAGGGAAAGAACACTCTTAAAATCGTCGTCGTAAACACTTGGGCTAATGCTCTGCAAGGTAGCGACGAAGGCAAAGCTCCGTTCAAGGGGATATGGACTAACGGCAAGTATCGCAAAGCAAGCAAAGAGCTGTTGCCTGCTGGATTGTTAGGACCAGTAATGATAAGTAAATAATAACTGAAGGATTTATAATATATGAAAAAGATTTTCTTATTAATAGCCCTCTTCACTGTTGCCACATCAGCATCATGGGCTAAAGTTACGCTTCCAAAGATTTTCGCTTCGGGAATGGTGATGCAACAACAGACTGAAGCTAACATCTGGGGAGAGGCAAAGTCTAACGCTACTATAAAAATTACCACTTCGTGGAATAAAAAAACAATAAGCGTAAAGTCGGATAATGATGGTAAATGGAAGACGAAGCTCACCACTCCCGCAGCTGGCGGTCCCTACTCTATCTGCTTTAACGATGGCGAAAAGACTGAGCTAAACAACATCCTAATTGGCGAACTATGGATATGCTCTGGACAGAGCAACATGGAAATGCCAATGAAGGGCTTTAAGAACCAATCTGTAGAAAACGCCGTTGAGGATATTCTGCATAGTAGCGACAACATGATGCGTCTGTTCACCGTAAAGCGCACCAGCTTATATGCTCCAGCCAACGATGTTACAGGAACATGGAAGGAAGCATCTCCTGAGTCAGTTCGCGAATTCAGTGCTACAGCTTTCTATTTTGGCAAAGAACTTAGAAGGATGCTTAACGTGCCTGTTGGTCTTATTGTTACCTCATGGGGAGGATCATCATGTGAAGCATGGATGAACCGCGACTGGCTAAAGGCTTTTCCACAGATAGAACTTCCACAATCGCAAGAAACTATAAAATCAAAGAACCGCACAGCTACTGTTCTTTACAACGGCATGCTGAAACCACTTATCGGCATTACAATGCGTGGCGTTATATGGTATCAAGGCGAAGAAAACGTTAGTCGTTCTGGATATTATGCAGAACTATTCTCTCGTATGATTAAGGGATGGAGAGAAGAGTGGCAAGAGGGTGATTTCCCATTCTATTTCTGTCAGATTGCGCCATACGACTACAGTTTGATTAAATGGCAGCAATATAATAGTGCTTTCCTTCGTGAACAACAGCAGAAAGCAGAACTGATGAACAAAAACGTTGGGATGGCTTGTCTTATGGATGCAGGTCTAGAATATGGCATCCATCCACGTAAGAAACAACTTGCAGGTATGCGACTCGCCTTACTTGCACTCAACAAGACTTACGAAATAAAGGGCATTACTTCTGAAAGTGCTTATTATAAAGATGTGGAATTCAAAAACGATACAGCAGTAGTAACCTTCGAACGTGCTAACATGTGGCTATATGGCAAGAATGGTCTCAAGAGCGACCTCGTAGAGGTTGCTGGTTCCGACCACGTATTCCATCCCGCAAAGGCATGGATAGAGCGTTCCAAACTTTATGTCAAGAGCGACGAAGTGAAAGAGCCTGTTGCTGTGAGATATGCCTTTAAAGACTGGGCTGACGGCGACCTCTTCTGCGATGGTCTGCCCATCAGTTCTTTCCGCACAGACAATTGGGAGCAATAATATCCCCATAGCTCTATAGAAACAAACTGTGTCAAGCTGCAATAAAAAGTTGCTTTACACAGTTTTTTTCTATTTTATCTATCATTCTGTCAGCGTAAAATATAACCATCAGTATATCAAAAAGTTACACCGCTAATAGATAACTTATATTTACAATATCTGTCATAAATCTGTCATTATCTGTCATAAAAAGGAGGAAAATCTACACAAAATCATCATCCTGTATAGTTTTTATAAGAAAAGTACCCACTTTTCATGCAATAAAATATAGGGTAACGCATCAAAAGAATATAGGTTAGAGAGCGAAAGGTTATGAGGAAAAGTGCCATTAACATCTTGTACATCAGATATTTAGAGAGACAGCATCCCTCATACATAGGCTGACAGATAATGACAGATATTGTAAATATAAGTTATCTACCGGCAGCGTAACTCATTGATATATAGATATATCTGTTGTTTTATGACAGAATGACGGATTTTTTGAAAAAAAATTATTACTGTCCGCTAAAACTTTTTTCACTTCCCCAAAAGTTTTAGCGGACAGTAATATTTATGTACACATACACTCATGTTTCGTTAATACCACTGTACGGCATTGCTATATCCACTACGCTTGTCGTATTTGAGTGCATCCGTAAGGGTGGCAGCATTACAGCGGAAAGAGAAATTGTACGACGTGTAAGGAGCAAGAACCACGGAACAGCTCATGCTGAAGCAGTGGAGGTCGCGCTGCAAGGATGCCGTAGTCATTGACAAGTCGTGCTCCTCAAAGTCGTAACCTGATGAGAAACTGATGTTCCATCCGTCGCTTATGCGTATGTTACCGCTAAAGTTGAGGTTCTGGGTGAACTTATATGGATAACGCATGGTCTTCTTATTGAACTTTCCGCTGGTGTTTTCGCGCATCGTAACACCATATCCAAAGGTTATAGACCAAGGCATGGAGAACTTCATATATCCATCTTCGTCAGTCTCAGCCTTGCTCGCTGTTTCTTTCTTCGCACCGTTTTGTGCCTTTATCATATCGTCATCCACGTTAGTTTCTACCCCTGTATCATCGTTATCTTCATTTTTTCTGTTGCGGTCTGTATCACTACCACCACCGAATAAACGCTTAATCTTTTCAGGAGTAAGAGTGTAGGAAATGTTTTGCGACATACCCTGGAAACGTCCAAAGCGACCTTTGCCCCATTCCGTGTGGTTGCCAACATAAGGATTGCCGTTAGCGTCAAGTTCATAAGCGTATGTTGCAAACACGGCATTCATGTTAAAAGTATAGTTCTTCCACCATTTCAGACGTATGTTCATAGATAGGTCGCTCCACGGCTTCTCCTTTGCTGCCATATTGTAAGACATACTTGCTCCCAACTCGTCGATGATGCTCAGCTTCTTAAAGCCTGTGGAATCCTTGTCGGATTTTACCTTCATCTCGATGTTGTTTGATAGCGACATGGATATGCTACCCGTCCTTCCTTTGCCAGGCACACCAAACATACCGCTACTGAAAGGGGAGTATTGCTCAAGAGAAACATTACCCTGAGCATCTGTCTTCTGGTAGGTTTCGTAATATCCGTAGCGACTTGAACTGAAATCGGGGGCATAGCTATAGGAAACTTGTGGAGTGATGACGTGGCGTATAGCTTGTATCTTGTCTCCGAAGATTTTCCTGTTAGGCATCCAGAAACCATATAGCTTTGTTGATGCACTAACGCTCATCGACCAGTTGTAGACGTTGTAGAAGCCATAAGTGGTATCCCTAACAACCGTCTGGTTCTCTGCATCCCAACTTTGCAACACCTTGTTGGTGTACATACGGTCGGTGAAGTTTATCGAAGGGTTTATGTTTATATAATTAAACAACGTAAAGTTTCCGTTGATAGGAATACTATGTTGCATACCGTTTCGCCAGTCTTTTACGAGGTTAGACTTCATCAGCAGGTCTTCCTTTGTCTCTATGCTGTTGCGCAGACTTCCCGTGTAGCTCATAGAGATCTTTTCGTACCAACGCTCCTTGCCTACCATGTGTTTTCTTTTAAAAGGATAGAAACGACTCACGGAGATATTCAAATCAGGCAGCGTAAGTGCTATCGTGGAGTCGCGCATATTCTGGTTGAGGTTCGTTGTTCCGCTAATCGTCATTCCTATGCTTGAGAAAGATGTAGTCCAACTAACGCTCGAAGTTCGTGTACTCTGTGTGAGCGACTGCGGGTTATACATACTTGTCAGGTTGTTACGCTCATAACTTGAGGTGGCAAAGTTTACACTTGCCGATAGCGAACTAAACGGGTTAGCCTTGGCATCCTGCCTGTGGCTCCATTGAATCTTGAAACTTTCCTGCTCAGTAAAGTCGGGCATACCCTTGTCGCCATTCTTGGTATCTTGATAGCTGAAGTAGAAACTTCCGTTGTATTTGTAGCGTTTGCGGTAGTTGCTTGCAGCAGAAACGCCCCATGAACCTTTAGTGTATATCTCACCTAAAAGCTTTAAATCCCATTTGTCGCTTATGGCAAAATAGTATCCGCCATCACGCAGATAGAAGCCACGAGCACTCTCATCTCCGTAAGTAGGCATGATGAAACCACTGGAATAACTCTTTGAGAAAGGGAAGAAACCATAGGGCACAGCAAGCGGGAGCGGTACATCTGCCACTACAAGGTATGCAGGACCGAACACAACGTCCTTTCCTGGTCTGACCTTAGCCCTCGACAGGGCGATATAAAAATCAGGGTGCTCGGCATCGCAGGTGGTGTAACGACCATGCTCAAGGAATAGTTCGCCTTTGTCGTTGCGCTTTGAACGCTGGCTTGTCAGGAAGCCATCCTCTTGTTTTGTATAGACATTATTTATAAAGCCCTTCTTTGTCTTGAAGTTAAAGGCTATGGTGTCGCTGTCGTATTGAGTGTCTCCCATCTTGAAAACAGGTCTGCCTTGCAGTACTCCCGCCGTATCTTTAGTACCTGTGGCATGAACAAGACTACTGTCCATATTCATCATAATGTCGGCACTCGTTAGGTTCATGTTCTGATAAGCTACGTTGGAACTACCATACAGAAAGGCAAGTTTGTCTGATGCACGATATACCATAGAGTCGTTGGCAGCAAACTTTACAGGTGCATCAACACCCGTAGACTTTGCTCTGTTTATGCTGTCTAGACGTATAGAGTCGTCAACTTGCTTGTTGTGATGATATATAGCAAGTGCGAGCGAGTCCATAAGGGTAGTGTCGGGTTCGTGGCTTTTGTGTATGGATGCAATGCTATCAAGCCCCAATGTGTCGACTAGGGCGGTGGAGTTATTATGTTTTTTTTGCTTCTTGTTATTCTTGAATAGAGGGATGTTTGCACCTGCAAGGATGAAAACAAACAGAAGAAGCAATATAAATATAGTGGATTTCTTTCTCACTTTTCGTTATGAATACGACAAAAACTATTATTAATAATTGCGATATGGTTTGCAAAATTACGGTTTTTACCTCTAATTTCGGTTCTTATACTCTATTTTATGTTTTATTTAACTTTTTTCTCGCATGATAAATGCATTGGTGTTTTAAGTATTAAGCCATTGCTGAAAGGGGCAATGGCTTAATACTATATGTCTTGTGCTATTTTTTCTTTGGTAAATTAGCCTTGAAAATAGAGATGGAATCGCCAGTCTTCTTGAAAAAGAACGTATGTTTGCCGCTTCCCACTTTCATTTGGAAGCCCTTGCCAAGCTCTATTGTGGCATCAGACCCCATAGGTATGTCAACGATGAGTCCTTCTTTGCTGTAGAAAACGCTGACTTTGCCATAGAGAGTGGTGGTGGATGCTGATACGTATGTCATGTCTCCCACAAGAGTTGGCTTTATCCGCAAGTGGCGCATCCCATAGGTGCCAGGCATATTTTCTATGCCGGCAAGCTGTCTGAAGAACCATTCGTCAATCTGTCCCATCATAAGATGGTTCCACGAAGACCCCTGTCGAGGGTCCCATTGTTCGGTAAGTGTTGTTGCTCCCTGCTTTATTTGGAAGCCATAACCTGGAGTGTCGTAGTGGTTTAGCATCATGTAGAGAAGGTCGTTCTCGTTATTGTCAGCGAGAGTCATGAATAGGTAGCGGTTGCCTACATCACCTGTTGTGAGTCTGTATCCATGGTTTTCGATATCTGTTCGAAGAGCCTCTAACACTTTCTTCTTGTTATTGCCCGTTATTCCGAGGAATAGCGGCAGGGCGTTAGATGTCTGACTGTTTGTACCGTAATAGCATGAGTCGGCGTTATAAAATTCCTTATTGAAGGCGTCTACAACATATTTATAGAGTGCAGAATATTTATCTTCGTCAGCCTTGTTATTTACCATCTTTGCGGCTTCGGTGATGAGATGCAGGTCGTAAATGTAATGGGCGGTGGCAACGAGTGGAATTGGGGTGTTATGGCAGAAGCCCGATTTACCTCCCTTTACAACGTCGTACCAGTCGCCAAGACCATGACTTACAATACCATCTTTTGATCTGCTTGTGAGATAGTCTACATAGCGGCGCATGGCAGGGTAGTTGCGAGTGATAACAGTGCTATCGCCATACTGTTCGTAATACTGGAACGGCATAATGATAAGTGTGCTTCCCCATTCTGGCGAGTCGTCAAAGAGATTGCCGAACGATACATATTGTGGGGCTGTTGTCGGCACCATGCCGTTCTCCTTCTGGGTATCTGTAATGTCGCGGATTATCTTCGGACAATACTGAGTCATATTGTAATTGTAGAACAAACTCGGTCCTACGAGGTGGTCTTGCTCCAGCCATCCCAACTTTTCTCTATGAGGACAGTCGGAAATAACACTCTGCATGTTGCTCCTTTCTGCACGTTCAATAAGGCGGTGGGTCTGTGTAAACAACGGATTAGAACACTCGAAAGAAGAGCCTTCCTCGGCAGAATTGTATATAAAACAGCTCTGTAGCTTGGAGATAACAGGCAGGTTGTTAGGGTTTGGCTCCCCTTCGAGAACAGCATCCTCCACTTGTATGTATCTGAATCCATAGTAAGAAAAACGAGGATGCCATGTCTCTGTCGTGTCGCTACCTATTGTATACTCATAGTAGTGTTGACGTCCCGTCTGTCGCTGGTCGCATACTCCTTGTTGATTGAGGTTTTCTGCCACAAGCATAGTAACCTTTTGTCCAGGCTTTCCCTTTACGGTAATCTCTGGAAAACCTGCTAAATTCTGTCCCATATCTGCAATGAAAGTATGTGGCGAAACAGTACGCTTGGTCTTTGCAGATGCTTCTGCAACAGAATCAGCCGGAAGGTATTTCCATGACTTTATGTCGAAACGCTCCATAATCTTTACCGGTTGGGTAGTCTGCGGCTCAAGTTTTCCACCTGTTCCCTCAACGACTACGACATCTTTCCATGAGGCATCGTTGAAACAAGGACGGTCATAACCATTCTGTACCAATCGGGCATCGTATGACTCGCCGCCATAGATACTATTGAAGGTGATAGGACTGAGCGTATATTTCCATGACTTGTCGCTTACGATAGTCTTGCTCGTTCCGTCGCTATAGTTTATCTCCATGCGCATAATCATCTGCGGAGCACCGAAGCTTGTCATGAGTTTACTGTATCTCGTGCCACGTTGTACGTTGAAGAAACCATTTCCCAGCAACACGCTTATGGCGTTTTCGCCGTTGGTTAGCATATCCGTAACGTCGTAAGTGTTGTAGTATATCGTCTTGCTATATTCGCTCCATAGCGGAGAGAACTCGCTATCTCCAACCTTCTTGCCGTTGATGTGCATCTCGTAATGTCCCATGCCACTTATGTAAACCACGGCATCTGTAATCTTCTTTCCCTTATTTGAGAACTCTTTGCGCAATAAGATACTCTTCGACGAAAGTGTGTCTACAGGGTCCCATTTCTCCTTGAAATAGTCTTTTTTGAACTCTGCATTAGAGAACCTTCCCTCGGGCAACTTGGCGTCAGCCTTAGTGATGGCTCCTATCCAGGATGCTTCTTTGCTGATGTCTTTGGCTATCCTTATCTGCTGCTTATTGCTCCATTCGGATGGCTTCCCCTTCTTGTCCCACACACGTACCTTCCACATGTAGCCATGTTTGTTGGGCTCAAGATTGGGAATACTTATAAACTGGCTCTCTTCAGACTTTATTTTTTTGGAGTCGTATATGGTCTTTTCTGTAGTATTTTCAGTAATGACAATTTGGTATGCCTTCTGCTTATCTTCATTAATATCAGATGACATTTGCCATCCAACTTTAATGTCTCCCTCGCATACTGCTAACCCTTTCTGGTAGTTGCAGGTAGTGTTGGTTATCGTAATCTTAGCGTTTGCCGATATTGAAGCAAATGCGAGTAGTGCTATTGATAGGTGTTTCATAGTCTAATATTTGTATATCATTCCGTTTTTAATCTCTGCTTCTATTGTTCTTCCTCCTGTTGCTTTTAGGCGGAACTTAGCATTAATGTCCTTACGCCATGCGGGGAAGAGCATAATTTCTCCATTTGGCTTTTCTTGAAGTAGCATCTCTTGCAAGCCAATCATAGATGCACCGCCCTTGTTACAGTCGGGTGCCCAGTCGTAACCTGGGTCCCAAAAGGCAGGAAAGCGGTAAGGTCCGTCAGCAAATTTCTCGTTGTTAAGCTTGAAAGCCTCGTCAGTAAGTCCAAGGCAGGCTGCCCATATATTGTCTTGTTTCCATCCCTTTGTCGACCTCATGTCTACTGCATGAGGGTCTTTTTGATATGTATTGCGTGCCGTTTGCAAGTGTTCTCTCCCCATGCCGTATATCCTCCAGGGGAATACGGGGTAGAGTTGCGGCGTTTCGATGTTCTGTATTCTTGCCCATACGATAGCTGGTGCAATGCAGGTATCACCATTTATGGTGCGGAGCGGAATATCGGGGATGCGCTGCAAAAGGTTATTTAGACTGTCCCCCTTATATTCAATCCATTGCTCTGTAACGGTTTTTAGACCTGCAATAACGCTCGATGGGTTGTATGCCATCTTATACGTTTCGCAGCCTGAAGACGGATAAAGCATGAGCTTACCATCGGAAGTGAGTGGTTTTACTCCTAATTTCTTTGCAAGATACTGATAGTGTTCATCAAAGAAAATGAGTGTTTGCTTGATGATAGGTTCATATTTCGTGATGTCCATACCCTCATATTTGTGGGTTTGCAAAATCATGGAACAGAACTCTAAAGCCGTATCCCATTGATATTCAAGCCATGCGTTTCGATCCATGCCAGGGTCGTCGCTGGGCTTATGTTTACCATATTCTGTTGGGTTGGGAAGTCCACAGTTTTCTATCTGTTCAGAGAATGATGCTCCGTCGTGCCCCCAATAAAATTTGGTGCGTTTAGTAGCATTTGGCAGCATGCGGAGGTATGTATCAAACTGTGCCGTCATCATATCCGTGTCGCCACTCTTGAGCATAGGCCAGTAAACGAGGCGTTGGTTTTGTGCCGTCATAGTGCCGCCGCCCCATTTGCGGAAGTCTGGTGTGAACGGACATTTAGGATCTGCGTACACTGGGTCGAAGGTAAACAATGAGCCATTGAACTTTGTTGGGTATTCACCATAGGCGTTACAACCGAGCATATAGCGGAATAGCTCGTAGTTGCGTGCCATCTTTGCCCCTTCACCTTCCGCGATGATAAAGCTCCGCTGCCAGAAAGCGTGCCACCATCTTGCACTTTGCTGTTTAGATTTCTTGGCTGATAGCGGAGTAATCGCCTTGTTGTCGGTATACAGACTGATGCTTATTGTCGCTTGCTTTATTGCTGTGGCGTTAAATTTCCATGCTTTGTAGTCGGTAGAGGCATAAGTACCTGTCGTTGTGCCTATGAATGAAAACTCTGGAAGCTCTACACTTCCGCCAAATTTTATTCCACCAATAGGGTTGTAAAGTTCATTTTTTATCTCGTTAAGTCCCTCCCTCTCTACAGTATAGTCAAATACAGTATGCTGGCGGTTCTGGTGCCAGAAGTCAAGACCACTATTCTTTACCTTTATAGAATCGGCAAAAGTAGTGCAGTCTTTGGGGATATTCCATTTATAAGACCCTTGCTGACATTCTGCTTTGCTAACGAGTCTGTCTTTGTATCTC
The DNA here is from genome assembly GCA_963654095.1 of Oscillospiraceae bacterium. Classification (GTDB taxonomy): domain Bacteria; phylum Bacteroidota; class Bacteroidia; order Bacteroidales; family Bacteroidaceae; genus Prevotella. Next base: position 34,878 of record CAVKAH010000001.1, on the reverse strand, counting down.
CACGATTCATAATACAATGTGGCGTTTCGCTTTTGTGCTGAATTTATCTCCACGAAGACTTTTGACTGATAAACGTCAGCCCAAAGTCGGATTTTCACTCCGCTACCTTTTATATATACAGCCCCATCATCAAGACACAATCGCTGTTCAAAGTCGTTGCTACAGAAAGGTTTCCCTGCAATATTCAAGCGAAATCGCCCCGCTTTGAGCAGCGTGTTGTTCTCGTCAAACATACCGCTCTTGGATACGTAGAAGAGAATATCTCCATTCTCAACCCATACGTTCATACCCACATCGTGCCCTCCGCACGGCATTGAGCCAGCAGAGTTTTCGCTCTGTGTAGTCCAAACATAGTCTTTTGGCGTGTAATCTTTCATTGTTTTATTCTCTTTAGCATATCCGCAAAAAGAAATAAAACAAAGCAATACACATAAGGAAAGTGTTTTCCTGATTATTTTGTTCATTATGTATTTATGTTCAGTATACAAAAGTAATAAATTATCCCTACATTAGTGTATGGGCAATAATAAATATCAGCAATCTTCAAGGTAGCCCTTTGTGAACATATCATAAGAAAGGGCTTCAAGTTCTTTTATCGTCATGTGTTCCACGGCACGTTCTATCTTTCTGATAAGTTCCTGTCGCTTATAGTCGTTGTCGTCGCTAAGACGGTGTGAGAATGTAGTCATCGGTTTACAGGTATTATGTTTCTTTTATTATAGTAATTGTTTCTCTTTGCAAATCTACTGATTTTTATTCTATTGCGCAAATGCTTAATGATAAATGATAATGTTAGGTATAACACATCTTCCTATATCTCTGTTGCCGTAACCTATAGACTTACGTGTCGTTATGCATATCCTTACAAACCGTTATGTATACTCTTACGAATATTTATGTATATCTCAATATACTGCCATATTTACCCTTATAAACAGTTATGTATATTTCTGGTGTCATCAAAATCAGAAAATCTACATTGCACCCTATAATAAATTCATCCGCTGAAAATGTTAAATTCTTAAAGGAATAAGAAAAATATTGTCGAAATGTGCGAAATAGTCTAAAAAAATATATACATTTGCAATGTTTAACCTATACTGAAAGCCCCAAAGGGCTTGAGGTGGGGAAAGACATACATATTGAAAAGGCGTTTTGTACGCTTTGGTTTTGACACAGTAAGAATCTCGCACATTCGAAGACAAGTCAAAAACAAAGCAACCAGAACGCCCTATGGAGTGTATTATATGCAATCTTTGACTGCTTCGATTCCGAAGAAAGGCTAAGGAGCGTCTATATATTTACACTGGCGTGGGGCTTTCGGTGTTGCTCGTTTCGACTTGTCGGGCAATGCGAGAGCCTTTACTGTGTGGAACGAGTGGCAATGGGTTCCACGCTTTTTTATATGTATCCGAGTGCTTATTTTATCAGTTGTCTTTGGGACCGGATGACATTGTGAATTACAAAAATTAAATTATGAAGAAAACAATTGGATTATTGGGACTGAGCATGATGCTTCTTGCAAGTTGCGCTACCTATCAGAAGACTGCTCCTGTCATGGGCGTTCAGAGCAACAACATCAATACTTATGTTGCTGCAGACCTAGACTATGCTAACGCTAAAAAGGTAGAAGCCACTATTAACACAAAAACCGCTCTGTGGTTTATCCCATTGATTAAGAATGGTAATAAGACTTTCAAGAGCTCAAACCGCTACAACAACTTGTCAAAGCAAGAGTCGCAGGCTCTTTATCTAGCAAAGCAGAATTCTAATGTGGATATTATCCTCGAACCAGAATTTGAGAAAGAAAGCCACTCTTGGTTCTTTGGTATCTTCAAGACCAGCACTACTAAGGTGAAAGGATGGGGTATCAATGTAAAAGGCATTAAGGAAGATGGTAATCGTGTTCCTAATGCACAACTTGAACCAAAGAAAGTTTCATTTGGTTTTTAATATTCTAATGTAGCTTTTAGCCAATCTATCAATTGGCTAAACTATGATTTATTGCAACAATTAAGGCTGGCATTTCTCATAGAGTGTCAGCCTTTTAATCTTTTTTTATGATGAGGATGAGTCAGTTTTGATACCACCTTTTTGTGTAAAAAAAGAGGATGTGTCTGTTTTGACGCATCCTCTTGTCCAATTATCTTTATAATAAAATATTCTCTTTATTTGTCCTCAGCATCGATGGCCTTGATTTTCTGCTTTACGAGTTCAAGGTCATCCTTCAGCTTTTGTACCTTGCGGTTCATCTCGTCAATAAGACTATTGCCTTTCTTGCTTGAGGCATTGAGAAAACCAAGGTTGTTCTCGTAAGTCTGAATCTCTTGTTTCATCTGATCAGCACGACGTTGCAGCCTGCCACGCTCATTATCAAGAGCTTCTTCACCACGCTTTGCTACGTTCTTCAAGTTAGTTTTGAAGTTGTTCAAACGACGGCGTGCAGTAGAGACATTAAGCTCTTTGAAAATCTTATCGAGTACTTCGTGATACTCATTGTATAGTTTGTCCTTCTCCTTATAAGGTACATAACCTATAGCGTTGTATTCTTCTGTGAGTTTCTTTACAGTAGCCTGAATATCATCTCCTGCGTTCTCAAGAAGAGCTTTAAGCTGAGCTATCACTCCCTTTTTCTTATCTAAATTCTCTTGTTCCTCATTCCTTGTACCAGCATTTACAGCGTTTCGTGCCTCAAAGAAATGGTTGCAAGCAGCGAGGAAGTCATTCCATAGCTGGTCGCCATATTTCTTTGGCACCATGCCAATAGTCTTCCATTCCTTCTGTAAAGCTATGAGTTTGTCGCTGGTAGACTTCCATTCGGTACTGTCTTTGAGGGCTTGGGCTTTCTCTACGAGTGCCTTTTTCTTCTCAGCATTCTCTGCAAATTCCTTCTTAAGATTAGTGAAGAACTCCGATTTTCTACTGAAGAAGTCATCGCAAGCCGCACGGAAACGCTCGAAGATCTTTACGTTCATCTTCTGCGGAGCAAAGCCTATAGTCTTCCATTCTGCCTGTATTTCGATAATCTGCTTGGTATGTTTCTCCCAGTCAGCAGAGTTTTTGTTATCCTCTTTTGCTATGGCTTCAACCTTTTCGCATAGCTCTGTCTTCTTGTTTAAGTTATCTTCCTCTTTAGCGCGGAGGTCTTCGAAGTGCTGCTGATGCTTTTTGTTGATAACGGTAGAAGCAGCTTTGAAACGTGTCCAGATACTTTCGCGAAGTTCCTTGGCTACAGGTCCGCTCTCACGATATTCGTTGTGCAGCTCCTGTAACTGGTGGAATGCACTTATTACATCCTCTTCGTCGGCTAGCTTTTCAGCAGCTTCGCAGAGCTTTGTCTTTATCTCAAGGTTCTTTTTGAAATCATATTCACGAGCTTCACTATTGAGCTTAAGCAAGTCGTAGAACTGTTCTACATATAGCTGATAGTTGCGCCATAGCTCGTTAGCGTTTTCTGCAGGAATGGTTTTAATGTCTTTCCATTCCTGTTGTAGTTGCTTGAACTCCTGATAAGACTTATTTGCTTCCTCAGGAGAAGTAGCCATAGCCTTGATTTTTTCTATGATGTCAAGTTTCTTCTTCAGGTTTTCCTGCTTGATTTTTTCTTGTTCTTCAAATTGTTTGGATCTTCTTTCTTTGATTATAACCATTTCTGCTTTGAAGGAATCTTCATCTTCATCAGGCTGTACCTGATATGTTGCAGGGTCGCCACCATTATCGAGATATGCTTTCATCTCAGCTTCTCTCTCGGCAAAATGTAGTTTGTAGAAAACGGTTTTCAGATAGTCAACCTCGTCCTTTTGCGGCATTTCTTCAGCTCCGGCTATCTCTTTTATTCTTTCTACAACTTCCGCTTTGCTCTTATATATCTTTTTAGGTTCAGCTTTATCTTCAGCTTTTAGTGCTGTAGTGTTAGCTGCGGCTTCTGTTTCTACCTTCTCCTCTGCGGCTACGTTAGTGTTAACCTCTGTTGGAGTTACTTCTACATTCTTCTCGTTTTCGAGAGATTTTTCTTGAGAGTCCATTACTTCACGTTTTAAATTTGTGATAGGTGTATTCCAAATAAATATTTTGTGCGGCAAATGGTAAGGCGTTGCCTTCTGTTTCCCCTATATAATTAGGTGTATGCCGTACTAAAATGAATTGCAAACTTACGTAAAAAGATTGTAAAATCCTAATTAATGTAATAATTTTTATATATTTATTGCTAAATAAGCCTCTTATGGCGGAATATCCACCATGAAACTCCTGATATAACAACAGATGCTACTATTGCTATCAAGAAGCCGTATTTATTCGTTTCCATACCATTTATTAGGTTCATTCCCAGCAGACTGGATATTAAAGTAGGGAACATCAGGATGATACTGACGGATGTGAGCGTACGCATAACGGTATTCATATTGTTGTTAATGATACTCGAATAGGTGTCCATCGTAGATTCCAAAATGTCAGAATATATACTTGTTGTTTCCCTTGCCTGGCTCATCTCGATGTTTACATCCTCTATTAGGTCTGCGTCAAGTTCATCCACCTGCAACTTAAACTTTAGTTTTGCCAACAGGTTTTCGTTACCACGAATTGATGTTTGAAAGTAAGTTAGGGAGTCTTGCAAGCGGGATAGTCCGATTAAAGACTCGTTGTTTACTTCACGATCGAGGTTTCTTTTGGCTTTTTCTATTAGGCTGTTAATCTGTTTAAGTCTCTTTAGATACCATACGGCAGATGACAGGAACAGGCGGAAAATCATATCTACATAGTCGGTAAATCCTTCTCCGCGTTTCTGTTGATAGCTAACGAAATCAATCATGACGTTTGTCTCGTAGAAACAAACCGTAATAGTAACATCACGTTTGTGTATAATACCGAGCGGTACTGTAGTATATGGCGTTCTGGAACGTATCTCCTTAACGTATGGTATACGTAGGATAATAAGCATCCATCCATCGTCATACTCATAGCGGGCACGCTCGTCGGTATCGCTAATGTCTGATAAAAAATAGTCTGGTATCTTATACTCGTCGACCAACATCTGCTGATCTTCTTCACTCGGACACGTAACTTGTATCCAGCAGTTAGGCTCCCATTCCTTAATGGCCTTAAGTCCGCCATTGGTATTCCAATATGTTCTCATTGATTTATCCTCCACTTGGTAAAACATTCAAGCACAGGATATTCAAGCCGAGAGGGTCTTTACCTTCCTGCGCCTACAAGTCTGAATTTTCCGCGTGATAATCGTCCATAATTTATTTAAGATTGATTTTCAGCTGCAAAGGTAATGTAATTTTTCTTTTTTCTCGTACTTTTAAATAAAAAACTCACGCTCCGTAATGTGAAAAAAGCGTTACATTTCCCTTTCTGCTATATATTATATTTATGTTTCTAATGCTTTTGAGACGTGTTCTAAAAATTCCACGCATTATTAAATTCTATTTTGACGGATATACACTTTGCGTCTTTTTTGCTTTTATCTGGCATCTTTTTCGTCCTTTTTCAGTCGTATAGCCCGCTATACTCCTTCAGAAAGACAGAAAAATCTGCTCAAATAAAATTCAAAAATCCATCAAAGGTAATTTTTAGAACCCGCCTTGATTGTTTCAGCCGTAGTATCAGCTCACTACAATCCGTGCTGCATGAAACGCTGTTCAGCGAGTTTCTCGTATTTTGTCCCAGGCTTTCCGTAGTTAGCATACGGGAAAATGCTTATACCGCCACGTGGTTTAAACAATCCTGTAACCTCTATGTAGCGTGGATTCATTAGTTCCACGAGGTCTTTCATTATGATATTTACGCAGTCTTCATGAAAGTCGCCGTGGTTACGGAAGCTAAATAGATATAGTTTGAGGCTTTTGCTCTCCACCATCTTTACGTCTGGGATGTATTTAATGATAATCTCACCGAAGTCTGGCTGCCCAGTGATTGGGCAGAGAGTGGTAAATTCAGGACAGTTAAATTGTACCCAATAATCGTTCTCCTTATGTTTATTCTCAAAGGTTTCAAGCACTTCTGGTGCGTAATCCATACTATATTCAGTCTTTTTCCCAAGAGCTTGCAGTCCTTCGTCCTTTCTATTTTCGCTATTAGTCATATACCTATTTATATATTATTTATTTTCCAGATGTTGTAATCCACATTGTTGTCGAACGCATCCTCACCTTCAATCTGTTTGGTTTTCCTCACTACACGTATCGTAAGTGGTAAGATGATAACCTCGTAAATAGTCTTTAGTGCTACTTGAGTGATGATAAAAGCAGGAATTTCTGCCCATGGCACCACACCTCCCAAGGCGAGTGGGAAGAAGATAATAGAGTCGGCAGCCTCGCCATACACCGTACTCATTATAGCACGAAGTGCAAATCCTTTACCGTTAGATGATATTTTCATCTTGCTCATCACATAGGCATTGATAAAGGAACCTACGAGAAAGGCAAGAAACGAAGCCGCAGCAATGCGTGGTGCCAAGCCGAATACGGCATGGAAACCCTCGTCGTTGTCCCAGTAGGGTGCCCCTGGGATGGCATCGCACAATGCTCCGAAGCCAACGAAAATAAAGTTCATGATAAATCCCAGCCATATCAATAAGCGTGCTTTGCGGTATCCCCACACCTCGCAAACGCAGTCGTTGATGATATACGACACGGGAAACACCAGCAACCCGCCAGTGATATTAATCCAGCCAAGAGATATTTGCTTTGTCTCGAGCACGTTTGCCGTAATAAGGCAGACGCAGAAGAGCACGCAGAAAAGCATAAAGAGCACGCTCACTTTATTATTCTGTTTGTCCATAATTCTTGTTTTGTTTAGATGTTCCTATATATATAACAGATGCTTCTATATATATAATAAGGTGGCATCATGGAGGTTTATCAAGCACTCGCTTATTGTCTTGTCTTTAAAAATAGGGTGCGAAGGTAATAATATCTTACGACATTACAAAATATTTTAGTAAGTTTGCAACCAAAAGCCCCTCTTATTACGTCTAACAACCAAAAGAACAAAAATAAAAACATAATGAATATGAAAAGCTTAATAGTAGCATTGATGGCTGGTTTAGTAATGTCAGCCTCAATACCATCAATGGCACAGAAGCACCGCCATGCACCTATGGCAAGTGTAAGTGTGAGTTCCTCAAAAGATAAAGCCGGCAATACAAAGAGCACAGCGGAGATTGTGGCGTTTTCAGATACCACTAAAGGGTACGATACTGATAGCCTTGCAGCAGATTCCACGTATGATGCCGGAATGTTTTGTATGGACGATCCTTCCGACTTGAGTGATTTATGCAATGTTCTGACTAAGGCTTTTGTACCAGTAGCCGTAATCTTTATATTATTCTTCCTTGCTCCTTTGGTTATCTTAGGACTAATAATCTACTTTATAATAAAGTCGCGCAATCAGAAGATTCGCCTTGCTGAGCTTGCCTTACAGAATGGTCAACCGATACCAGAGTCTATTTCTAAGCAGACTGCCCCTAAGAACGAGGACCTGTGGGCAAAGGGGATAAAGAAGATGTTTATAGGAGTTGGAATAGTAGTGTTTGCAATTTTTATTAGCTGCAATGAGCTTGCAGGCATCGGTTTCTTTGTTGCAATATATGGTTGCGGTCAGGCTTTCATAGCGTGGACAACCAAGAAGAACAAGGAGAAGGATGACATATCGTGTTCCGAAAGCGACGATGAGGTATGTGAAGACATACCAGAAAAAGATTCTGAAGAATAGCATTTCGCATTAAAACAATAGCACTGATTTATGAATGATATAGCCCTTGTAACACAAGTAGCGGTATTTGGCAACAAGCGAGCGTTCGATACGCTGTTGCGCAAATACCAGTCGCAAGTGCGCCGCTTCCTGCTTAGTCTTACGCTGGGTGATGTTCAACTTGCCGACGACTTGGCTCAAGACACATTCATAAAGGCATATACGAACATTTGTAAGTTTCGTGGCTTGTCGTCATTCCCCACTTGGATAATGCGAATAGCATACAATGTGCATTACGACTATCAGCGTTCCCATCATCAAACATCGGATTCCGACACCCCTTCTGTTGCTTCTCGCTCAGTATCAGGATGCCATGATGTAGGGCTGGAAATGGATATCGTGAAGGCTCTCTCTATACTTAAGCCAGAGGAACGTACCTGCATAACGCTCCAATTGATAGATGGTCAGCCTGTGGAAAAGATAGCAGTAATAACGGGAATGGCAAAGAATACGGTGAAATCGCACCTGTTTAGAGGTAAGGAAAAACTGACAACCTATTTAAAGAACAATGGATATGAAAGATGATAACGATAAGATGCTGCAACAGTTCTTTAGCTCTGTTACAGAAAAACAAATAGCCAACGATGGCTTCTCAGAGGCTGTTATCGACCGCATTAAGGCTACTGACAAACGCATGATATGCCTGTCGCGTATCTGGACATTGATATGTAGCGTTGGCGGAGTTACATTTTTGATATTTACTGGTGCATTGTCAAAACTGTTCAGCTTTGACAAGACAGAGGCTTTCCGCAGTATTAATGAAGTAATGGCATACGTTATGTCTTACTTCGAGTATATATCTGCGCTCAATTTCGAGCAGATACCGCAATTCGTATACCTAATTCCGCTTGCCGTTACAGCCATAGTTGCGGGTGCGATGATTAAGAACTACGACAGGTAAAACAGCTTTTGTTAATCCCTCAAACCTATACCCCGACTGTCCGAACATAGTTTTTGTTCAGACAGTCGGGGCATTTTGTGTGTGATAAGTATAGACCTATATTATGTCGTAACGCGTTTGTTCATCCACGAACCCCTGTATATACGTATCAAGAATATCAGTCCACGGAAGGTAAGCTCCGTTGCCATGGCAATCCAAACCCCTGTAAGACCATATTTAGGGGCAAGGTAAGCAGCAAGCGAAAGGCGCACAAGCCACATCGTACCGAAGTTCATAACCGCCGGAATCTTAGTGTCTCCTGCTCCTATACATATACAATTGCCCACGATAGCCGCTGCAAACATCGGTTCGGCAAATGCTTCTATGCGAAGAGCACCGACGCCTAATACCCTAATTTCCGTAACGGGCGACATCATACCAATCATCTCTGGCGCAAAGATATACATAATTAAGCCCATTGTAGCCATAACACCCATACCCAAAGCAATAGTCATATAGGCAAACCGTTTGGTAAGATCTTTGCGGTTAGCTCCGATGCTCTGCCCGATAAGTGTGGTGGCAGCCTCCCCGATACCATACCCTGGCATATAGCAAACGCCCTCTACTGCGATGGCAAACGTATTTGCTGCAATGGCGAAATTACCCAGTGGTGCTACAATCATCGTACTCACAATCTGTGCTCCATTCATCAGTATGTATTGCAAAGCCATAGGCGAACTTATCCTAATGGCATGGTTTAGGTATTCGCCAATAGGATGTATGGAGAATTTTTCATCCTTGATAGAAATCATTGGAGCCTTCCTTACGGCAATCCAAACCAGTATACTACCTGTTACAACAAAGGCAAGGGCTGTACCTAATGCAGCTCCTACTACTCCCAGGTTTGCACCCGGAAGAACGAAAGATATGCCTCCAACACTGTAAGAGTGGGATGGGAAGATAAGGAAGAAGTTGAATATAACGTCGCAGATACACATCAAAATGCTCATTAAACTCGGTATCTTCATGTTACCAGAGCTCTTCAGCATAGACGATGCCAGCATTCCGAACTGATAAAAAGGTAGGGAAATGCAATATACAAGAAAGTAGTTAGTAGAGAGCGGAGCTATGTCTGCACCACCTCCAAGCCAATATGGCAGTGGATTAGCTATAGCAAAACCTATCCCCAGCATAACAACGGCAACAACAGCCATAAAGGCTATGCCAATGCGAAATACGTGGCGCACTTTCTTGAAATCATTTGCACCAATAAAATGGGCAGCCTGAACGGAGAAGCCCATTATAGCTGCCATCGAGACACCTCCAAACAACCATGTCGTAGACTGTACCAATCCGATAGCTGCAGATGCTTCTGCGCCGAGCGAACCCACCATCGAAGCATCGATATAAGACATAAGTGTAGACGATAGTTGTGAGAGAATGGAGGGAATACTCAGTTGGATGATGAGGCGCAGCTTATCGTTATTGCTCATTGCCTCACCATTTCGAATCATCGCAAGTAGGTTGTTCTCTTTTGCAGCTTTCTGTGACACTTTCTTTATCCCTTATTTTTATTGTTCTTAAATACTCATTTGCCGAGGTCGCATATCGGACTTAGCCAATATTTATCCGTTTGCTTCCGCCTCTTTAGCCTTTTCTCTCATTATGTCAGCCTTCGACTTACTCTTGATAACGAGCCATACTCCCAAGCAAACGAGCAGTATTGCGATACCCTTCTGTAGGGTCATCACTCCCATGCCCGTAAGGATGCTGACCGTTACGGATACGGCTGGCTGCACATAGTTATATACACCAACCACCGTAGGGCGTAATGTGCTCTGCCCCACCATCATGAGAATGTATCCCAAATATGTACCAAAGAATACCACGAAGCCACTCTCTAACCATGTCTTAGTAGGTACATTGGCAAAATCGATGGCGGCAACATGCGAGAATGTGAATGGTAATAAGATGATGGTAGCCCATGTGAACATCCATTTATTCACGGTAATTACGGAGTATTTCTTTACCAGTTTACTGAATAAAGCTAGGTATAGAGCAAACGACAACTGTGCCATCATACAGAGCAAATCACCACGAATGTCGCCCACTTTGTCGCTCGCCGCTGCTGCGCTCGACATAACTAATGCCACGGCACCCGTACAACCGAAGAGCACGCCAAGGGCTTTCTTGCCCGTAATAGGCTCTTTTAAGATTATTGCAGATAGTATCATAGCAAAGATAGGCATAGACGTAGTTACCACGCTGGAGTTTATTGGCGAGGTGATACTCAGACCTATGGTATAGCAACACTGGTTAGTTACCAGTCCCAATATACCAGCTCCGATAAGCATAAGCTTATCTCGAGTGGGCACATGCTCCTTTGTTGTAAATAGTGATGTTATCCAAAACAATATTGCACCTCCTGCAACACGAAAGGAAACCATATCGATACCGGTTACTCCATGCGTCATGGCATCCTTACCAAGTGGGGCCATTAACCCCCAAAACGCACATGCTAAGAATATGCTGATGTGCGCAATCAATGGACGTTTGTTACTCATTTTTTCTTGAAAACATTATTTTTGTGCAAAGGTAATGCAAAATAATAAAACAAGATAGCATTATCTGTGAATATCTCGCATATTGCTGAGTTCTTCAAGTAATATCAGTTTGTCATCCTTAACCTTACCCTCCTTAATCCTTTTCTTATTGTATTTCCACCAGTTGAGTAGACTTCTGTTCTCCACTTTCTTCTTGTCGGGAAACTGATGGTGTATCTTTACGTACTCTTTAAGTAGTTCGTATTTCTCAAACCATTTCTGTTCGCTGGATGTCATAGTATGTTTAGTCGTTTTTAGTTATAGTGAAAAGTTTATGCAAAGATACGACTTATTGTTGAAAAACTATATACTAAAATAAAAACAAGGCTTTTGTTTATTGAAACAAAAGCCTTGTTTGACTACGCAAAGTCTTTATTTGGATAAATAAAGCTTATACTCGGATTTTTCTCCTATTGTTATCATATTTTAAAATACCCCTTAACGTCTGGCATAGCACCATTTTGTGTGCATACAAAGGCACTTACTTCTACGGCAAGCTTATGGGCGTCCTTTACAGACTTACCACTTAGGATTGCTGCGCAGAACGATCCTGTGAACGAATCACCAGCCCCAACGGTATCAGCAACGTTTATTTTGGGGGTCTCGTGATACGATACGCACCCCGGCGTGAATACATAACTGCCGTTTACACCACATGTTAGCACGAGCATATCTAGGTTATATTTGCCAAGGATAAGCCAACATTTGTTCTCTATGTCTAGTCCTGGATAGCCGAACATCCTACCAACCTGAATAAGTTCCTCATCGTTTATCTTCAGTACGTTGCAGCGTTTCATCGACTCGCATAGCACTTCTTTGGTGTAGAAAGTCTGGCGTAGGTTCACATCAAATATCTTTAAGCAGTCGTTGGGAGTATTGTCTAAGAATTGGTAGATAGTATTACGGCTCACCACATTGCGCTGCGCAAGCGAGCCCCAGCATACTGCGAGCGTATTTTCTGCTACAGCTTTCACCTCGTCGGTATATGGGATATTGTCCCATGCCACATTCTCCTTTATATTATAAGTGGGCACTCCTGCGTCGTCAAGTTCTACCTGAACGGTTCCCGTGGGGTAAGGCACACGTGGCATTACATAGTTTAGGTGCTTCTCCTCAAGCTGTTCTATAGTCTCGTCGGCTAGCTTATCCTCGCCCAATGCGCTTACTGCAATGGCGTTAAGACCGAACTGACCAGCATGAAAGGCAAAGTTTGCCGGTGCGCCACCTAGCTTCTTTCCATCAGGCAAGACGTCCCAAAGGGTCTCGCCAAGTCCTACTACGTATTTATTTTTCATAGTTGTTTGTTGTTTCTTCTATATTGATGATAACGTGTTTGGATAAAAGATATTGTCTTATATCCATAATAAAAACTATTGCTTCACCTTATTAATATATGTAAACAGATACACCACGCCGATAGCCATTACCGCCACAGCACCCGTCTGCCCTATAGCATCGCTGGCAAAACCCATAAGCAAAGGGAATACCGTACCACCGAATAGCCCCATAATCATTAGTCCGCTCACCTCGTTCTTTTGGTCTGGCACGGATGTAAGAGCCTGCGAGAACACGATAGAAAATATGTTTGAGTTGCCATAACCCACAAGGGCGATAGCTGCATAAATCACAGTTTGGCTTGTGCCGAAAAGCATTCCAATCATGCTCAAAGCCATCATTACAACACTGATAACAAAGAATTTGCGTGCCTTCATGATACGGAGAAAGAACGAACCAGTTAGGCATCCGAGGGTGCGAAAAATAAAATAAAGCGATGTGGCAAAGGCGGCTTCGTTGAGCGTCCACCCTAATCTTTCGATAAGAATCTTAGGGGCTGTGGTGTTGGTACCTACATCAATGCCAACATGACACATTATGCCAATGAACGACAAGAGTACGATTGGCTTACCCAAAAGTCTAACGCTATCCATAACGCTCGACGGCCTTCCTTGTGTCTTTTCCTCGGGGATAGCTATGGCTGAAAGGAACGCTGCAGCTGCTATACCTATAATCATATATATAGGAAAGAGTATTCTCCAGCCGTAGCCAAAGCTAGGTATCGTGGCCATAGCTCCCCACATGGCGATGTATGGAGCTAGGAACGAGGCAATGGCTTTTACAAATTGACCGAAGGTAAGTGTAGATGCAAGGTTGCCTTTTATTACCATCGAGACCATCGGATTTAGCGAAGTCTGCATCAGCGTATTACCGATTCCGAGCAACGAGAATGATACAAGCATCAAGCCATAGGTCTCACCAAAGAGCGGTAACAGTAGAGATATTATCGTTACGACGAGGGATAGCAATACCGTATTCTTCCTTCCTATCTTATTCATCAACATACCTGTTGGCACGCTAAAGATAAGGAACCAGAAGAAAACAAGCGATGGGAACATGTTTGCCGTTGCGTCATTCAGGTTCAAATCTTCTTTCACATAATTGGAGGCGATACCCACCATATCTACAAACCCCATGGCAAAGAAGCAAAGCATCACGGAGGTAAGGGCGAGCTTATTACTGGTCTTCATATCGTATTCTATTATTTTCTTGTTGTTAAATACATATTTGTTCTATTCACCAATACTGGCAAGAAAGGCTACTAAAGAGACAACTTATGCAATTTTATATTCTTGAAATCAACTTTGCCACCCTTTGTGTATAGCTTAATATTCTCGTATGGTGATACTGGGAATACAAGATTTGTCATGGCAATACGTCCTCCATCGACAAAAAGTTCTATCGAAGATCTATCCACGAATATATTTACATGATAAGTATTCCCCTCACACAAACTGAGCGGAGCCCATGTAGCAAGGGCGAAATCATTCTTGTAGTTGATGGAATTCTCTATGCGTGCAGGTTGTTTAGCCTGTTTCTCGCGCTGCTTATCCCATGCCTGCTCAATGTCGTGAGGTATAGATCTCTTGCCGAAATCCGTTAGTCCGCTCTCCGTACGATCCATGACAACCTTGCCTTTCTTTATGTCGAAGTAAATCAAAGTCCGCTCTCGCTTGTTGTTTGAAATCTCAATACCAGCAATACCGTCGGCATTTGGCGTTATGTCTGCCTCTATTTCGAAAGCTCCTTCCATATTGGCAGCCACTCCTTTCATATCCTTAACACCATCAACAAGTTCGTCGCCAAAGTCGTGAGATACCTTGCGCAGAGCCTTTACCTCTGGTGCGACATCCTCAGAAATATAGTATTTGCCATCTTTCTCATATAGCTTAAGCTCGCGTGGAAGCCCGTTAGCACCACGGTTCTGCTTGAACGGAGTAAGGTTAGCGTACTGCCAGTTGCTCATCCAAGTCATGGCAAGCACACGGTCAGCAGTATTTGAGAAGGTAACAGTGGCATAGTGGTCTTTGCCGTAGTCGAGCCATTTCACGTCATCAGCATCAGGACAGATGAAGTTTTTCCCATCGAAATCGCCAACAAAATATTCTGTTGCGCTGCCGCCGAAGATACATCCAGGATTGATATTCATTATCATCACCCACTTCATGTTCTTCTTGTCGCCATTCACTGGTAGCTGAAAGAAATCCGGACACTCATACTGGCAAGGTTGTTGTCCTATGTTTTTGCCGAAAGAACTTACGTATGCCCAGCTCTTAAGGTTCTTCGATTTATACAGACGTATCTCTTTGTCGGCAGATACAATCATATACCAGCTCTTGTTTTTATCGTACCAAAACACCTTAGGATCACGGAAATCCTTTAGTCCATCGTATGGACGCAACACGGGATTGCCCTCATATTTGGTGAAAGTCATACCATTGTCTGTGCTGTAAGCCATACATTGCACCTCGTCATGATTAGTGCTATTGTTCGTGTATATGGCGATGATGGCATTCTTGCCGTATCCTGCAGTATTGTTCTTGTCTATTACGGAGCTGCCTGAGAATATATGTCCCATGGTGTCGCGGGCTATTGCGGGGTCAAGATGTTCCCAGTGTAGGAGGTCTTTGCTTACGGCATGCCCCCAGTGCATATTACCCCATTTGGAGCCGTATGGGTTGTATTGAAAATACAAGTGGTATTCGCCGTCTTTATAAACCATACCATTGGGGTCGTTCATCCATCCGTAAAGCGGTGTGAAATGATATGACGGACGGTAGTAGTCGGTATTCTCCGTGTTGAAAGTGTTGCTTAGTTTCATCAGGTTGATGGCGAGTGCGCCTTTCTTAAGTCCAAGGATTTTCACCGTGGATGTCTTCTTATTAGACTCCAACTTAAAGGGTACGTAGTAGTCGGCACCATTCTCCGCCAGGCGTACATCCATCCATGTATCTTCTTTAGAGCCAGTGTCGAGTAGTACTTGTGCCTCGTCTTTCTCCTCTTGCACGGGCAGTAACAAGTATTTAGTAGGGTTCTCTACATTTATTATGGTAGTGTCGCCCCTGTGTTCGATATTCATTTTCTGGGCGAAAGTTTGGTTTGTGGCTGTTGCCGTCATTATGAAGCAAACTGCCTTGGTTATAATTTGATAGGTTTTCATAATTGTTATTTTTATTATCAGTTACGTAGTTTCGGTTTTAAAGTCAGCCCTACAATCGGATGCAGGACTGACTTCTCGTTGTTATCCTTACATCAATTTACCTAAAACTATATATTTTATTGAATAACAAGATACTTTAGAACTTTAGCGAGGCTGTAAATTCCACGGTGAAAGGACGTAGGTAGCTACCCGTCATGAGCTGGTTCTTGATGCCTTTAGCCTCGTCTTTGGTGATGAGCTCTGCACCTGCGATGCTGCCTTTTGCTCCAGTTTGGTTGAGGAAATTCACCAGTGTGCATCCCAAAGAGAGCCGTTTGCTTGCCTGCCAGTTTACTCCGCCGAAGGTCTCCCAGTGGCCGTTGAAATAATATGCCTCATTGATATTGGCGTATGTCTTACTAAAATAGCGGAAGCTTGTCCATACTTTTATGTCTTTTGTAATCATGTAGCTTGGGTCAAGTTCTATGAGAACCTCAGGAATTTCTGCCACTATATTCCCCGTAGCGTTTATCTTTCCCTCATAGCCATCATTAAAGATAATGGATGTTTCATACTTCTTGTAGGTAGGTTTCTGGTATGTAAAGAGGACGTGAAAATCAAATCCTTTAAACGGATGCATTACGGCATCGGTTGTCCATCCCCATGTTTGTATGTCGTAAGTCAGTGGGGCAGCCTTTATCTCACTACCATGTTGTAGGTTAAGAGTGGAGTTGTTGTTGGTCTTCGAGATATAGGAGAACATAGAGGTAAGACTAATCCATTGGTTGTTATAATATATGCCAAGTCTGCCGAGAGGTACGGAAATCTTGTCGGTATTAGGCATCGTAGCAGGTGCGAAAGCTTCGAATTTAGGATGTTGCACTATATATGTGAAATCGCCAGTTACGCCGAATTGCTTCGTTATCTTATATGTGGCAGCCACAGAGAAATCGTAGTTGAACCAATTATATCTTAATTTTTGTGGCGTGATGATAGTCCCGTCAGGAGCTGTCGCACCGAGATAATAGTCTGCAAACCTACCCACGAAGTTCCCGTCAGTATTCTTTACGGCAGCATTTTCACCATTCAGACTTTGCCATTCGATACGTGCTCCGTAGTATAGATTAAACTTTTTTGATATGTCCCAGTCGTGTGTAAGATAAAGGGCGAGCTTGTTTTCGTGTCCTTTGTAATATTCTGAAGCATTCTTGTTGTAGTCATAAAAATAGCTGCTGCGCTTGTTAGCATCCCAAAGTCGTATGGCATAGCTGCCGTCGGCAGGTACACTTTGGTCATACATCGTTGTATTTGAGCAGTAGTCAATGTTATAGAACCATTCGTTAAGTCCTATTCTGAGCGTGGAGTTGCTCAGCTTTTTCGTTAGTTCCGATGTAAAAAGAGCCTCATCTATTGTACCTGCATTCAGGCAAGACATACGTGTTTGGACATATTGTCCATCATAGGATTTCACCATTCCGTCTATATCGCTATAGCGGTAGTCGTAAGCTCCTTGGTTGCTCAGACTCTTCAAATCAATGATTGACATGGGAGTTTGGTATACCATTGCGCCACGACTATGGTCGTAGCGGGCTATGACTTTCCATTGCAAACCATTATCCCAGCGGTAGTTGTTCATTAGCGTTACTTCACTCGATTTGTTAAGACAGGCATCATAAAGTGTAGTCTGCTCAAGTTCGCCAGTACGCATATTGCGGTAGGTCATCGTATTGTCAGTTGGCAGATATGATGTAGTACCGAGTTTGAATTTACCATATTCCTTTACGCTACCATCGCCCACATATATAAAAGGTGCGCTCTGCGTGGCATAGTTGTATACGTTATGGCTGTTGCTATATTTATACCCAATAGTAAATTCTCCACCACTATATCTACGAGTAACGAGAGCTTTGTAAATTTGTGTCCTATCCTGATATGGAGTGGATTTTATTTTAAACGTACCTGGGTCAAAGTCTTGATACATGTTTACACTATAGTACCAGTCCTTAACCATCTCTCCGTTCATGTTAAGAGAGAATTCCTGTAGTCCGAAATGGTTACTTTTGTAATTTAAAGTACCATTAAATCCTTTCTCTCCAAGTTGTGTAAACGAGTTCACAGCATAGCCTATATTACCAGTAGTTATCGCTGTTTCTGCAATTTTAAGTAATCCTTGATGACTCAAACTTGCATCTCCTCGCCATGTAGTGTTTACTGAATGAGGATTTGTGGCATACGTTACGGGGAGCCCGTTCTCCATTACGTTAACGTCTGCGGATGGTAATCCGATCTGTATCTCACGGGGTCCGTTAGCACTTGCAGCATTAAGCATTACATTACGGTTACCTTCTTCTTTGGAATTGCCGTTCTCATTTTGTGCAGTAGCCGTAAGGCTTGCCATCATCAGCAGTATGCCGCCAATAGGTTTTGGTAAAGTTTTCATAAAAAATCTTTTAGGTTGTAGTTGTTTGAATTCTGCCGCAAAGATATTTAATGTACTGATTTCCAACAAGAACGAATGATGCACAAACAAAAACGAATCGTTCGTAGCATCATTTGTTGCATACGTTGAACGATTCGTTGCATATTATTTCTCGATATCACCTGGTGATATACCGTATTCTTCTTTAAATCTTTTTGCAAAGTATGACGGAGTGGCAAAACCAACATCATATGCCACCTCGGATATATTCTTATCGGTAGTCTCAAGTAACTGCTTAGCTTTTGCCAGACGAGCTTTACGCAATAGGTCTACAACAGAGTATCCTGTCAAGGCTTTAACCTTACGATATAGCTGCACACGACTAAGCCCCATCTCTGCCCCAAGGTCTTCTACGGAATACTCCGCATCAGGAATATGTTTCTTTATAGCCTTGCGGAGTTGTGCTATAAAGGTTTGATCTTTCTTGTCAAAGCCCTCCTGTTCCTGTTCTTCTTGTAGGGATTCGGAGAAAATCTTACGCAGTTGGTGGCGGTTAGTCAAGAGGTTTTCTATACGGGCAATAAGGGTGTCAGGGGTGAAAGGCTTGGTAATGTATGAGTCGGCACCATTCTTGTATCCCTCTATACGCTGTTCTTCAAGCGACTTTGCAGTAAGGAGAATAACGGGAATATGGCTTGTTGATACATCCTCTTTTATGCCGGAGCAAAACTCAAGTCCGTTCATCACGGGCATCATGACATCACTCACCACGAGTTGTGGTACCATTTTACGTGCCATTCTCAGTCCTTCCTCTCCGTTTTGTGCCTCTATAACGTTGTATTTTGCTTGCAATATGCCTGTCAGGTATGTCCTCATGCCCTCGTTGTCGTCTATTATGAGAATGAGCGGACGGTTGTTGTCGTAGTCTTCGGTACAAGTAATGACATCGGTGTTCTGCTTTGCAACAATATCTTTCACAGAGTAATCGTCAGCAAGTTTTGGCTCGACAATTATTTCTGTCGGTCTGTCGTTGTTGGCATCATATCCCGGCTGCGTTTCAGGAATGGTGAAAAAGAAACGACTTCCTTTACCCAATTCGCTTTCAACCCCTACTTCTCCATGATGCAAATCTATATATGCCTTGACAATGGCAAGGCCAATACCTGTTCCACCAACGGAATCTTTTGCCTGGTAGAAACGTTCAAAGATATGCTTTCTATCTTCCTCAGCCATTCCTTTTCCTGTATCTGTAACAGACACAGTATATTTTCCATCAGTATGTTCCAATACTGTAGTTACCGCTCCATGCCCTTGTGTGTACTTT
>CAVKAH010000001.1:0-15375 GCA_963654095.1 Oscillospiraceae bacterium | reverse complement strand
TAGTTACCGCTCCATGCTCTTGTGTGTACTTTATAGCATTAGTCATTAGATTAAAGAAGACGTGGGCTATCTTCTCTTTGTCGGCAATGATGACACTGTTGTCCTCAGACTTGACGCATACTTTGAGTACTATATGTTTGCGCTCAGCTACTGTGTTGAAATCAGCACTCCATGTGTTTAGTTCTGTGGCAAGATTAAAACGGTTAAGAGAAAGCCTAGCTTTGTCATTCTGTATCTTACGGAACTCCAGTATTTCACTCACCATTTGTGTCAGAATTCCCACGTTGCGACAAATCATTTCCACAAGTTTTCGTGCTTCGCTGCCTATACCTCCGTACTCGGCAAGTTGGTCGGCAGGCCCAGAGATAAGTGTTAGCGGAGTGCGCAGTTCATGTGATATGTTTGTGAAGAAGCGTAGTTGGTTTTGCGTCATCAGCTCCATGTCTTCCGTCATCTTCTTTTGTTTTAGCATGCTATGCTTAAGTTGTCTGTTGTATCTTGTCTTTGCGATGAACGCTTTTAAGGCAAATGTGCACGCAAGAATAAGCAATACAACGAGAAAGAGTAGCATCAAGAGGTAGTTACGTTGAGTGTCGAAGGCGTTTGTTGTTGTTTCTACCCTGTGGCGGAGCGATAGTAAGTCATCAGTATGTCGCTTCATCTCGTCGTCCTGCATAAGCAGTACGTTGGCATTGTCGCTTGTTACAAGAGCTGACGATAATAGATTTTCCTTTTTGAAAGGCTTTTTCTCCAGAATGTTCATAGCGAGTTCCATCACTTTGTCCCCACGTGTGGGGTAAATATATGATGCTAACAATTCGCCATCCTTTACCATTTGTAATCCTCCACTATCTTTTGCCACAGCATCTGTACCTATAAATTTCATCTTCTTCAAGTCTATATGATGTTTCAGCGCTGCCTCCAAAGCTCCTTTTGCCATACGGTCGTTATGTGCAAAGACGTAGTCTATTTGTGGGTGAGTTACGGATAGCAGGGAGTCCATAAGCTTGTAAGCACATTCCATAGTCCAATCTGCATCAAGATAGCCTACGATATTCATATTCTTGTGTTTGCTTGCTTCACTGTCAAATCCATTCTTACGGTCTACTGCGGGGGATGAGGAGCGCAGTCCACCTATCTCGAGAATATTTCCTGTGCCTTCTATTTGCGTAGACAAAAACATAGCGATGTTGCGTCCAATCTCATTATTATCAGCTCCTATGTATGCGGTATACTTGTTCGACTTCGACTTGCGGTCAAATACAATAACGGGTATTCCCTTGTCGTAAGCCTTATCTATGGCTTGTGTTACCTTACCATCTATGGGGGCAATAATGAGTAGATTGGAACCCATTTCTACAAGACTATCTATTTGTTTGATTTGTCTTTCCACA
Source organism: Oscillospiraceae bacterium (assembly GCA_963654095.1). Lineage (GTDB taxonomy): Bacteria > Bacteroidota > Bacteroidia > Bacteroidales > Bacteroidaceae > Prevotella. The sequence goes on along the minus strand of CAVKAH010000001.1, from coordinate 13,981 downwards.
TTATCATTTGCTGATAAGATATTCAATTTTATGTCATCACGTGCAAAAGCTGCTATACGTAGTTCATCGTTCATCTTGCTTCGCCATATATCATCGCTGCATTGCGACACCCCAATGATGAACTTAGGCTCTCTTTTCCCACAAGAACAAAGTGTAGTAAGCGTTATAATAGTTGTAAAAATGAAGGTTAACAAGTATTTTATCATAATATGTAGATTGATATATTTATGCTTTGTTCGGCAAATATATCAATTAAATCTGATATAATCATTGTCAAATATTTTATTTTGTGTATATTCGCATCAAATTTAATTGTAGAGAGGGAATATGTTCATGTGGGTATCTATATTATAATAAGGTATACATGAATATCATCCATTAGTAATAAGAGAACGAGATGAAAAGGGAAAAAGGTTTGGTAATTAGGCTATTGTCGCTATTCGTGTGCCTACTCTTATTGTCGTCAGCGGCAATGCTGCGCAATGGTAGGTTATTTGGTGCAGAGTTGCGCAAGTCGCAAAAGGAGAATAAAGTAGAACTTATTGCGGAAGATAGTATCTCTGTGTTGCCTGACGGTGGTATAGTAGTCAACACAAAACAGATGGCAAAAGATGTTGCGGGATATGGCGGTCCTGTTCCGTTGCGGATATATATTGATAAAGATGGTATTGTTAGCCGTATCGAGGCTATGCCAAATGCAGAAACACCAGATTTCTTTGAACAAGCAAGTTCATTGTTCGCCAAATGGCAGGGTAAGACTATTGATGAGGCTTTAAATGTAAAAGTAGATGCTGTTTCGGGGGCTACATTCTCGTCAAATGCTATTATTGAGAACGTAAGACGTGGGCTTGCTTTAGCTAAGAGTGATACGAGCAAAGAAATAAATACATTGTCAGAGTCGAAAACAGAAATGTCTTTGACTGGCTTTGCTGCACTTGCCGTTGCGCTACTCGGTGCCATTGTTCCACTTTTTACTAACAATCGCCGTTGGCATTACGTGCAGTTGACGCTAAATGTCGTGGTGATTGGTTTATGGACAGGCACTTTCGTATCTTATGCACTACTTCTTAGATTGTTTTCCGAAGGTGTAGGTGTGGATGAAATTATAAGTATTGCCGCTCCACTTGTTATGGTGGCTGTAGCATTGTTCTATCCTCTGTTTGGCAAGAGTGGGCACTACTGCGCTCACATCTGTCCTTTCGGTTCTGCTCAAGAACTCGCTGGAAAGCTCACACGACGCAAACCACGACTATCACCTCGGTTGTTGAAGATACTCAACACGTTAAGAATGGTGCTTTGGGGTGTACTCATGCTACTCATGCTTACAGGTATAACAACAGCATGGGTAGACTACGAGTTGTTTACAGCCTTTCTTTTCAGTTCGGCATCTATATGGATGATAGTCGTTGCCGTAGTATTTTTAGTTATCTCGGTATGGGTGCCTCGCCCTTATTGTCGTTTTGTTTGTCCAACAGGAGTATTAATTAAAAATTAGAATAAATATATGAACAAGTCGTTAGTATTAAACATAGTGCTTGCTATTGCCGTAATGTTTTTGGCATGGCATCAGGTTGCGAATACATCCAATGCAAATATTTCAACAGAAAATACGGAAGAAATTGTGCTTGAAAATATCGCCACAAGAACAAGCATACGAGATTACACCAGTAAACCTATAGAAAAAGAAAAGGTGGAAAAACTTCTCCGTGCGGCAATGGCTGCGCCAACGGCAATGAATAAGCAACCTTGGCACTTCATAGTTGTTGATAAACGAAAAGTTCTAGATGCGCTGATTGAAGCTAATCCTCGTGCAAAGATGTTGCGTAAGGCACCGCTTGCTATCGTTGTTTGTGGAGATATGGACAAGACAATAGAAGGTAATGGTCGTGATTTCTGGATACAGGATGCCTCAGCAGCCACAGAAAACCTATTGCTTGCCGCTCATGCCATGGGGCTTGGAGCGGTTTGGACAGGAGTGTATCCTATTGAGGAGCGTTGTAATGGCGTAAAAAAAGTATTCTCACTGCCCGACAATATCATTCCGCTCGATATTGTTGTTATTGGCTATCCTGCAGAAAGTCCTCAGCCAAAGGATAAGTTTAAGAAGGAGAACATATCTTATAATGTGTACGGAGAAGGCTTTTCCGTTTCGACAGAAATAGCTTCGAAGTCTAATTCTAGGTATGTAACAGACTCCAAGATAGAAGACAAAGCAAATACCGATTGCTTTAAGTCTTTTGATATCATGAATGAATTTAAGTCTAATCCATTTACTTATTTCGGTGGACATGGACTTTTGCTTTGCGCTGGCAATAAATCGAAGTCCAATGCCATGACTATCGGATGGGGAGCGTTGGGTACTTTGTGGGGTAAATCTACTGCCACCGTATATGTTCGTAGCGACCGCTATACGCATAAGTTTATGGAGCGCAGTTCATATTTTACAATAATGAAATTTGCCGATAATAAGGTAGTTGACTATATGGGTACTCATAGCGGTAGAGATGAAGACAAGGCTGCAGTCCTCGGTCTACATGTTGTCTACACAAAGAACGGTACACCTTATTATAAAGAGGCGATAGAGGTAATAGAATGTCGCACTATGTATGCAAGTCCGTTCTTAAAGAATGGCTTCCGTGATAACGTACCTCGTGATTTCTATGCCGATCCCCAAACAAAAGGAAACGTTCATTCAGAATATATTGGTGAGATAGTTAGTGCAATGAGGAAATGATGCGGCGAGGTTGCGTTAATCGTAATACACCGCTCTATTAGATTCTCTCTGTAATATACGATGCTTGCGTGGCTTATATAGAGGACAAACAATGCTGCGCTGTGGAATATACCATTTAGTATGGATGCCAAGAATTGTACAAACCACATGAGACAAATCGTCGGTCATAAACGGACGATTGACAGCATTACGCAGAAGCAATGGCATAGTGGGATGTAGACGCTCATATGTAGGTGTGATGTATATCATGAAAGGAACGTCAAGCTGAGCCTGAAGGGCTCGATGATCGGTTTCTGTACTTAGGTCTGTGCGCCCGAGCTGGTTACGAAAGTTATAAATCTCGTCGCCATGATCAGAGAAATATAATACTATGGCATTTTTGTTCTCAAACATTTGTATTATACTATCAACAACAAGGTCGTTGTATTCTGTTGCATTCAGATAATCAGCAATATCTTCACGCTTGTTTGTGTCGAGGTTCTTGCGTCCAATATTGTCTGCTGTGAACGAACCGAAACCATGTGGATAGCGTTGATCGGCAGATACATGCTGTCCGTAAAGATGAAAGATTACAAAATTCCTACTTTCGTTTTCAATTTTTCGCCTATTGGATGCGTAGTCTGATATAAGCTGCAGGTCGTGTGGATAGGTTGTTTTGTTGCGTTGGTTAAACATACTGCGTGCTATAAGCGGATGGTTCAGAAATCCGAGTGTACCATTAAACTCACCAAGATCCTGATTAAGTGCAAACTGATTGCTGTACCAAATCACATTATATCCTGTACGTTTCACTATAGTGGGAAGCATAGGTGTATCACACCATGCTCTACCATTGTCCACGCTATTCATAGAGAAGAAATACTTGAAATTTTGTGATGTTCCGTTGCTTGACGATATTACATTATTAAATATAAATAGTCGTCCTGTTCCTTTTCGTTTCTTTAGCAATGGGTTAGTATTGTATTTGCCATCGTATAGATTGCTCATGTGGCGGTTGAAGGATTCACCAATAATCAATACAAAATCAGCATCAGACTCATCACATTTCGGATTTTCCTTATACGTTTCCTGTTGCTTAGCACAGCGGTCATATTGTGCTTCAAATTCTTTGAACAATAAGAATGACTGATAGTTTTCCCAAATGTCGCAACGTTTGAGAGGGGACGGAAAGCGAGCCATCAATTCATAATTCTTTTTGTAATCAGGAGAAAAATATATTATATGCGTATAGACACCAATCACCATAATAACCCATATCGTCTTTTTACATTTTCCTTTTGGTAAAAAAGATACGCATTTAGCTTTCCTAACGAGCCATATCTCAATTGAAAACAATAAGAGACAAGAGAGTATAAGGAAAGGAGTGAGAGGTGTGAATACGAAAGAAGATATAAATTCTGAAGCCTCTTTCATATTAGTTTCACGAAGAAACTGAAGAGTGTAAACATCCCAATGTCTGCCAAACTTGATGACAAGAAAAGCGTCGCTCATCACGTATGCGGCAATGACAAGATGTAATATGCTATGTAAGATATATGCAGTCTTGCGACCGCATAACGAAACTAATGCACATGCGCTCCATGCTATGACACCATATGCTATGGCACAACTGAGCAATGATACCACAGGGTCCCACCATCGTGTGTCGTTCAATACCATACACTCTGGTATCATTAGCATTATCACATAGAAAATGCATACTTCCAAATAGAATTTATACCTCTCCATGTAAAAAAACATCGGCTTTACTTTTATTCTTATAGCTTTGTTATATTATAGGGGAGCTATATCAGCAACAGACAATCCTATTACTTGCGATATTGTTTCCATTGGGATTCCCAACAGTTTCATCTTTCTTGCATTCTCTTTGCGCTCGGCAATACGCCCCTCAGCACGCCCTACTTCTCTTCCTTCGGCTCGTCCCTCAAGTCTACCTTCCTCACGCTCTGTATAAATGTTGTCGCGTAGGATTACTATGTTATCGAGATGTTTGTAATATGCAGAACGTTCCGACTTGTTCATTCTGTCGATAGTTAGCTGTTTCTTTACTTCCTCCATACCTGGAGCCTTAGCTCCTTGCGGGACATCGCCTGTATTCAGATAATACACCCACTCCTCAAGTGAGTTTTTAGCTACACGATTAAAGTCGTTTACCTTTAATATATAATATTCTGGATAAAGATCACTTACGCCATCAACATTGAATTTCTGTCTTTGGAAAGGACTCAATTCCAATAAGTCACCGTTATGAATTCCGCGGAATTCCGTCTTGCCGTGGTAAACAATATCAGTGCCTTTCCCAAGAGAGAAATACACGATATTTACACTGTATATCTTGCGAATATTCTCGTAGCCTTCACCTCTTTTTATATATTCAGTTACTAATTTCGATGTACCGAATAGCATACGTTGGAAATAAGCATACTCTGTATTGTTTTGTACTTCTATAAGGAATAGCTCGCCTTTATCGTTTTCGGCAAGCATGTCAACACGATTATACTTGTCGTTTTCGTCTTCTTGGTTACTTTCACTTTCAAGCATGCTCTTTATCTTTATCTTTATGCCGAGCAGCGTAGTGAGAAAACCTTCGAGAATTCCGAAGTTAGCTTTCTGTCTAAGCAATCTTTTCATTGCCCAATCAAAGCGTATATATTTGCTTTCTTCCATGTTTTTTTTACTTATTGTTTGGCAAATATAGGCATTTTTATTCAGTTAGCAAATATAAAAGCTACTTGTTTTTAATCTTCTGTCTTATCTTAAATCATATTTAGCAACTGAAATTAAATGTTTGCTAAAAATGCTATTAATACTCATGATAAAAAAAATAATACCATAAAAAGTTTTTTGCCATGCAATATATTCGTTGTATCACAATTTATGTATATGAAAAATCTAAAAATCAAAACAAAATGAAGAAGATAAGATTATTTACATTTGTAGCTTTTGCTATAGGCTTAGTATCGTGCGGAACTAACAGAGATGTCATGACAGGTGCGTATGATAAGAGTAAAAAACTTGACGTAGAGGCGGACTCTATATTTAGAGTAGCCGTCTTGTCGCAAAAAGAACTTAACCTTAAACCTCTCAAGGTATCTCGACAAGTTGTAGCAGGTATGAACTATCGTTTTACCTGTATCGATAGTAATAAGAAAAAAGTAGAGGTAGTAGTCTACGAGCCGCTTCCAGGACAAGGCAAAGCACACATCACGAGTGTAAACGGATTGGAATATAAATAACTTGTGATGGGATTATCTTCCCATTGACAGATGTTTGAATATGCCTCATAATGCGTTTTAGTTTGTATCTCCATTACTCATCGTTAGAAGTCATGGAGATACAATCAGTAACCTATAGGCTGACGTGTCGTAAAGTATATCCTTATGAGTCGTCAGGACTATTGTAAATGAAATTTAGTTCAGACTTTTTATTATCTCATGTCTTTTTATTATTATCTTTGCATATTATAAACTGCATCTTGACGTATTTCATACCTATTATAAGAGATAGTTACATTAAGACTTTCATGACGTCAATTGTATGCAAATAGACATTATTATAATAAAAAGTCACATATATGAAATATTATATTATACTTGCAGTAACACTTGTCATAAGCCTTAGTGTTAACGCAGAGCAGCACGATTGGGAAAATCAGTATGTGTTGCAGAAAAACCGTATGCCAGCAAGGGCAGCATACACTCCTTATTTTGTCCAGAAGGGAGATATGTCAATGTCGCTCGACGGCGAGTGGAAGTTTAATTGGACAAAGACACCAGACGAGCAACCTATAGACTTTTATAAATTGGATTTTAATGATACATCTTGGAAAACCTTCAGTGTGCCTGGAGACTGGGAGGTGAACGGCTATGGCACACCGATATATAGTAGTTCGGGCTATACATTCAAGATTGACCCGCCATACGTAATGAGGGAACCGAAGAAAACTTATACTTCGTTTGTTGAGAGGAATCCAACGGGATGTTATAGAAGACTGTTTTCTATTCCAATATTGTGGAAGGATAAAGAAATATTTATTAGGTTCGGCGCTGTGTCAAGTGCATTCTATCTGTATGTTAACGGACAAGAAGTAGGATACTCGCAAGGTAGTATGGAACCTGCGGAATTCTGCATCACGCCTTATTTGAAACAGGGTGAGAACCTTATAGCTATGAAAGTCCTGAAATATTCCGACGGCAGTTATCTCGAAGATCAAGATATGTGGCGTATTGCCGGAATACACCGAAGCATAGAATTATATGCAACACCGAAGATACGCATAGCAGACCTTGGGGTGAGGACAAATCTGGATAAAGACTATCGAGATGCAGAACTTGTTGTAGACCCCAAACTATCTGTCTTCGGTTCAGAGAAAGGCGAAGGTTACCGTATTACCGCCATGCTCTATGATGCCGACGGCAAAGCTGTTACAGATACAACCCTTTGGCAAGCGGCAGAACCTATGTTAAACCTCGATAAGAAAGGAAAAATTCTCAACCAGCGTAACCCGCAGCGTGGCTATGCACCATACGGATGGCTGAAGACAATGGTGAAGAACCCTAACAAGTGGGATGCCGAACATCCTTATCTTTATACATTGAAACTGGCACTCGTCGACTCTCTTGGCAACATGGTAGAGAGGGCAGAAACAAAAGTTGGTTTTCGCAAAGTAGAGATAAAGGACGGGATGATGCTTGTGAACGGCAAACAAGTTAGATTGCGTGGAGTAAACCGTCATGAAATGGATCCTGAAACGGGACACGTAATGACCGAGGAACGTATGATACAAGATATTAAACTCTTGAAACAATGCAATATCAATGCGGTACGCACATGCCATTATCCTAACACGGAGCGTTGGTATGAGCTGTGCGACGAATACGGAATATACGTTATGGATGAGACAGACTTAGAAGAACACGGACTTCGCGGCACGCTTGCTTCAGATCCTACATGGGCTGCATCATTCATTGACCGAACTCAGCGTATGGTTATGAGAGACAGAAACCATACATCGGTTGTGTTCTGGTCGCTCGGCAACGAGTCGGGTTGGGGACCTAACTTTGCAATGACTGCAGCCTGGATACATGAGTACGACCCTACTAGACCTATTCATTATGAGGGAGCGCAAGGTCCAGACAATAAAGATCCAGAGTATGTAGACGTCATTAGTCGCTTTTATCCTCGTGTGCAAGGTGAATATCTCAACCCCGGTGTTAAGGACAATAATATGGAACGTCCAGAGAATGCCCGTTGGGAACGCCTATTGAGCATAGCCCATAAGACCAATGATAGCCGTCCTGTTCTTACAAGCGAGTATGCCCATGCTATGGGCAACGCTCTCGGTAATTTCAAAGACTATTGGGATGAGATATACAGCCACAAGCGAATGCTCGGTGGATTTATATGGGAATGGGCAGATGAAGGTATCTTTAAGAAGCGCAACGACGGCAAGACGATGGTTGCATACGGTGGCGACTTTGAAGATGTTCCAAACTTAAAGGCCTTCTGTGTAAAAGGAATTGTTTCGTCCGACCGTAAGCCAACGCCAAAATATCATGAGGTAAAACAAGTTTATGCTCCTGTTGCTTTGACATTACATGACAATAAGTTGAGTATGACACTTCATGATAATATGGTATCAGCCGACAATTATCGTTTGCTATACAATATTACGGAGAATGGTAAGATTATAAAGAAAGGAGAAATAAAGAATAATGTCGTTCCACAAGTGAAATACGATGCAGATGCCGATGTGCGCCTGAATGTAAGCATTGTGCTAAAAAATGATACAAAGTGGGCTAATGCAGGTTTTGAGATAAAGCATGAGCAGTTTGCTATTAACGATAAGATATCTACAGCTTTCAAACCGGCCCCGCTGAAGAAGGGCAAAGAAGTAGATGTTAATACTGCAGAAGAATGGTTCAATATAGTAAAACCTCATTTCTATCGTGCTCCGCTCGACAATGACAAGGGCTTTGGCAACTGGATTGCAAAAGACTGGAAGAATAACCGCTTGGATGCACCAGAGACAGTAACAATAAAGCCAATTTCATCCTTAAAAAACAGTGACGGAACGGTAACAGTAACAACCACACAGGAATGTATATATGCCAAAGGCAAGATAAAAGTAGATTACTGGTACACGATGGATGCCGCTGGCTCAGTGGATTTCATTGCTACATACACACCTGAAGGACAACTTCCTCCGTTACCATGCATGGGTAACACATTCGTTTTGGATAAAGGAATGACTAATTTGTCATGGTATGGTAGAGGCTTGCAGGATAGCTATGTAGACCGTCTTGAGGCAACAAGCATTGGCAGATGGACAAGTAAGGTGGCTGATGAATATGTCCATTATCCACGTCCGCAGTTTAGTGGTAATCATGAACAGATCGCTATGCTCTCTTTGACAGATACAAAAGGCAAGGGATATACCGTAACTACAGCCGATGGAACTCTATTCTCCTTCTCTGCTCTGCCATATTCGGAGAAGCAACTTTCTACGGTAGCCCACGATTGCGACTTGGAGGTAGAAGACTACGTCTATCTGAATATCGATGCGGCAATGATGGGACTTGGTAACAGCAGTTGTGGTCCAGGTGTGCTTACAAAGTATTCTGTTCCGCAGAAACAACATTCCCTTCATGTGATGTTTACAAGGCAATAGATATCGTCAAATTATCTATAAATCAAATAAAATGCTATTAATTTTTTTTCTAACGTGCAATAAAATAGGAGCGTTTACCCTCGGCGGAGGCTACGCTATGATACCGATGATGGAACGAGAGTTTGTCGACAAGAATGGTTGGATGGACAAGCAAGAGTTTATGGATATAATGGTAGTGGCACAGACAACACCTGGTATCTTCGCTATAGATATGGCAAGCCATATCGGATATAAGCTCCGAGGAGTGTGGGGAGGAATAGTAGGTGCAATAGGCATAGCATTGCCCTCCATTCTCGCAATATTATTGATAGCAATGTTCTTCCAGACATTTAAGGATAATGCTTATGTTGGCAAATTCTTTCGTGGAGTAAGACCTGCTGTAGTTGCCCTTATAGCCTCTCCGTGCTTTACAATGGCAAAGACGGCGAAGTTGTCATTAAGAAATATCTGGATACCAATAGTCTGCTGCTTGCTTATAGCCTTATTCGGGGTCTCTCCGATATGGGTAATAATAGTTGCTGGCATTAGCGGGTGGCTTTTTGGGGGGGTGTTTAAAGAGAAAAGGGGTATTGACAAAAACACAGAAAAAGTATAAACAATGATATTTCTAAAGATATTTTTGATTTTCACAAAGATAGGCACATTCAATTTTGGTGGCGGATATGCCATGCTGTCGCTTATACACAATGAAGTTGTAGTTAAGAACCAATGGATGACGAATGCAGAGTTTACGGATATCGTTGCTATCAGTCAGTCTACTCCAGGGCCTATAGGTATCAATGCCGCCACATACGCTGGCTATACATCAGTTCTTCATGCTGGCTATCCAGAGTGGGCTGCCGTCCTTGGCTCAGTTCTTGCCTCCTTGTCGATAATATGGTTACCATTTGTTATAATGATTCTCATAAGCCGTTATCTGTTAACTCATAAGGATTCAAAGATTGTAAAGGACGTATTCAATGGACTACGTCCTGCAATCGTCGGACTTATTGCTGCTGCAGCAGTACTGCTTATGACGAAAGACAATTTTGGCAGTATCAGCGAAGACCCTCAGTATTTCTGGATAAGCATAGCAATCTTTGTGTTCTCGTTCTTGATGACACGTTACAAGAAAGCAAATCCGATACTTATCATGCTTCTTTGTGGTATTTTAGGATTGGTGATTTACTAAGAAAATCTCAAGAGTCATCCTTCGCTCCTCCTTATTATTAATAAAAAGGATGATTCTTTTTGTTGAAGATTTGTTTGTCGGCATACCAGAAGATACATTTCGGTATGCCGACAGTAGCAAATCGAAAAGTTTTTTATTAAAGAAAACTATCTTTCTTTTCTTTTTCCTTGTTTTAAATCAACTAAAATCCTATATTTGCACTAAACTAAAACTTACACTTATGGATGAAAAACTGTTGCTTCTCGGCGACGAGGCATTAGCCTTGGGTGCCGTACATGCAGGTCTATCAGGAGTATATGCCTATCCTGGCACTCCTTCAACAGAAATCACAGAGTTTATTCAGGGCAACCCTTTGGCTGCCGAGAGAAAGGTTCACTGCCGTTGGTCTACAAACGAGAAGACAGCTATGGAGGCTGCACTTGGCATGTCGTATATGGGTAAGCGTGCAATGGTGTGCATGAAACATGTAGGAATGAATGTATGTGCTGATGCCTTTGTTAACTCAGCCATGACTGGTACAAATGGCGGACTCGTCGTTGTGGCAGCCGATGACCCTTCGATGCACTCTTCGCAGAATGAGCAAGATTCAAGGTTTTATGGTAAATTTGCTATGGTGCCAGTGTTTGAACCATCATCACAACAAGAAGCTTACTCCATGATGAGTGATGCGTTCTTGTTGTCGGAACGATACAAATTACCGGTAGTGATGAGAATGGTAACTCGTCTGGCACATTCAAGAGCAGTAGTTAAACTTGGGGATATAATGGAGCCAAACGAAATGTCTTATCCTGATAATCCCAAAGATTGGGTATTGCTGCCTGCTGTGGCACGTAAACGTAACATTAGACTCACAGGCATACAGAAAGATTTAGTTACTGAGGCAGAAAAGTCGAAATACAATATATTGACAGAGGGTACAGATATGTCGCTTGGTATAATAGCGTGCGGTATAGCTTACAACTATCTGATGGAACATTTCAAGGACGGATGTCCTTATTCTGTATTAAAACTATCACAATATCCTCTGCCTGTTGGCTTGGTAAGGAGCATGGCGGAAAAGTGCAAATCGTTGCTCGTATTGGAAGAGGGACAGCCCGTAGTAGAAGAAATGCTGCGAGGTGTCTTCGAACAGAAAGTTGATATAAAGGGAAGATTAACAGGTGAGGTTCCTCGTACAGGGGAGCTCACTCCTGACAATATAATGGTGGCATTAGGACTAAAAGATGCAGAGAACTATCCTCCATGCGAACTTGTTGTACCACGTCCGCCAGCACTGTGTCAAGGTTGTGGACATCGCTTCATGTACGAAGCCCTAAATAATGTGTTGAAGGAGTATGACAACAGCAGAGTGTTTGGCGACATTGGTTGTTATACCCTTGGTTTCCTTCCTCCATATCAAGCACTACATTCCGTGGTGGATATGGGAGCATCAATAACAATGGCAAAGGGAGCGGCTGATGCAGGGCAAAACCCTTCGGTGGCAGTTATAGGCGACTCTACATTTACACATTCAGGTATGACAGGACTACTTGATGCCGTAAACGAAAAGACAAACATCCTTGTGGTAATCTCGGATAATCTCACGACAGGAATGACTGGTGGACAAGATTCTGCTGGTACAGGTCGCATAGAAAGTATCTGCTTGGGTATTGGTGTAGAGCCAGAGCATGTACGTGTGGTCATTCCGTTGCCCAAGAATATGGAAGAAATGGAAAATGTTATAAGAGAGGAACTAAACTATAATGGTGTCAGCGTGGTAATTCCACGTCGTGAGTGCATACAGACGGCACGCCGTCATAGCAAGAAATAAAAGTAGAGGAGGACAAATAATGAATACAGATATTATTCTTTCAGGTGTTGGAGGACAAGGAATTCTCTCAATCGCCACAATTATTGGTGCTGCGGCAATAAAAGAAAATCTATATATCAAGCAAGCAGAGGTGCATGGCATGAGTCAAAGAGGAGGTGATGTGCAGTCGAATCTTCGGATTAGTTCGCAACCTATAGCTTCCGACCTGATACCACTTGGCAAAGCAGACCTTATAATATCACTTGAGCCAATGGAGGCAATGCGCTATTTACCTTATCTGAAGAAGGACGGTTGGATAATAACCAATACTGCCCCCTTTGTGAATATACCGAATTATCCTGAACTTGATGCTTTGCTTGATAGTATAAAGAATATCAGTCATCATGTGTCGCTTGATGTAGATGCTATTGCCAAAGAAATGGCATCTCCACGTGTTGCAAATATAGTGTTGCTTGGTGCTGCATCACCATTCCTTGGAATAGAGGTTAAGAAGATTGAAGACGGCATTAGAAGCGTGTTCGGAAGAAAAGGAGAAGCAATAGTAGAGATAAATCTAAAAGCTTTTAGGGCAGGACTTGCTGTTGCAGACGAACATATAAAGAAATAATAGCTTTATGAATATACCATTTGATAAAAAGACCATTGAAGATGTGCTGAAGAAGATGCATATTACGAGAGTTGGGGATGCAACGATACGTCAGACGGTGGCATTGTCGGAAGAACTGGAAAAGATTACAGGACAGAAATTTGTGCATCTTGAGATGGGAAGTCCTGGACTCCCAGCAAGTCGTATAGGAATAGAGGCACAGAAGAAAGCCCTTGATGAAGGTGTAGCATCCAAATATCCGAATATAGCGGGTATAGCACCACTAAAGGAACAAGCAGCAAGATTTGTAAAGGCATTCTTGAATATAGATGTAGCACCAGAAGGATGCGTGCCCACAGTGGGTTCTATGATGGGAACATTTGCCTCCTTTATCGTTACCACACATCTTCGCGAAGAGAAGGATACTATACTCTTTATTAATCCAGGTTTCTCAGTGCAGCCTTTACAAGCAAAGGTGCTTGGGTATAAACGAGACACCTTTGATGTGTACAACTATCGTGGGGAGAAGCTTCGCAAAGAACTGGAAAAACATCTTACTAAGGGTAATATTGCGGCAATTCTTTATTCTAATCCGAACAATCCTTCATGGGTGTGCTTTACAGAACAAGAACTTCAATATATCGGAGAACTAGCCACTAAGTATGATGCTGTAGTGATAGAAGACCTTGCTTATCTCGGCATGGATTCTAGAAAATATATAGGAAAACCATTTGAACCACCATACCAGAGCACAGTGGCACGCTATACGGAAAACTATATGCTCATGCTCTCGGCATCAAAAATATTCAGTTATGCTGGTGAGAGAGTAGCCACCGTAGCGATAAGTACCGACTTGTATAACCGGGTATATCCACATTTAAAGAAAACCCTCGGTATGGATACATTGGGTAGAGCGTTCATATATACTATATTGTACACTTTATCTTCTGGTGTAACACATTCGGCTCAGTGTGCCCTTACGGCAATGTATAAGGCGGCATGCGATGGAA